>JBAXAT010000038.1:0-8501 GCA_037142335.1 Verrucomicrobiota bacterium
ATGCCATGAAAAAAATCGGATATATTCTGCTGGTTGTACTAGCCGCCGCCGCCACGGTCGGCGGGTTGCTCTTGAAGGACAACATCGCCACCCGCAAGGAAGAGGCGAAACAGGTCGTGTTCAAGCTCGTTAACCTCACCGAGCGGATTACTGACCCCGCCGAGTGGGGTAAAAACTTTCCGCGCCAGTACGATGGCTACCGGCGCACGAGCGAACGCACCGGCACAGAGTACGGCGGTGGAGGTTCCGACACACTCGCCACTGACAAGCTCAAGGCCGATCCGCGTCTGGTCACAATTTTTGATGGCTACGCCTTTGCGATTGATTACCGGGCGCGGCGCGGCCATGCCTACATGCTCGATGATCAGCGCACCACCAAGCGCGTCACCCAGAAACCGCAGCCAGGTTCCTGTCTGCATTGTCACGCGGCCAACACATTGGCGTACCGGAAAGCTGGCTTGGAAAACGGTGCGCCGGGCACATTGGACGACCCGCTCATTAGCGCCACCGGCTATGCCCAGCTCCAAACCGGTTTCGAGAAGATCAGCGCGCTCAGCTACAGCAATGCCACCCAGCTTGTCGAGCATCCGGTCGCTTGTGTGGATTGCCATGACCCAGACTCAATGCAGCTGCGTATCACGCGACCCGGGTTTCTCAATGGCATCCGCGCGCTGGCCACGTCCACTGACCCGGTCCCACACTTGCCATCAATCGAAAAATGGCGACTTGGCAACCGGCAAGCCCCGTACGACCCCAACCAACTCGCTACCCGGCAAGAGATGCGGTCGTTTGTCTGCGGCCAGTGCCACGTCGAGTATTATTGTGGGCCGAAGACGACCCTGTTCTATCCGTGGAACAACGGCTTGAAGGTTGAGCAAATCGAGGCGTACTATGACAGTTACAAATTCCCCGACGGCCACCGGTTTTACGATTGGAAACACGCCACGACCGGCACGGAAGTCTTAAAAGCGCAGCATCCTGAATTTGAAATGTGGAGTCAGGGCATCCATGCCCGCAGCGGTGTCGCCTGTGCCGATTGCCACATGCCGTACCGGCGCGAAGGTGCAATCAAGATCAGCGACCACTGGGTGCGCAGCCCATTGCTCAACGTCGCCAATGCCTGCCAGGTCTGTCATCATTTCCCGGAAGACGAAATCCGCGACCGCGTGGCCCTGATTCAGGATCGCAACCATGCCCTCCTCGGCCGCGCCGAAGACGCACTCGTCGCGCTGATTCAGGCCATCGGCAGCGCAATGAAAAGTGGTGCGACCGACGCGCAATTGGAGTCGGCGCGCGCCCTCCAGCGCAAAGCGCAATGGCGTGTGGACTTCGTCAACGCCGAGAATTCGATGGGCTTCCACGCCCCGCAAGAAGCCGCCCGCATTCTGGCCGAAGCCATCGACTACGCTCGGGAAGGCGAGATCGCTGTGCTAAAAATACAAAAGTGAACAGCAAAGGTGTGGATGTTGGTTGGTCGTTTTCGACGAGGCTACTGTGCCAGTAAATCCACAGCATTACAGGCTACCCGCCAAGTCACTTCACGGCGCAGCAGTAAAGCGTGCGCGAAGATACGCTGTCAAAAAAGGTAAATGTTCCGCTGATTAGCCGGTCTAGGCGTGGCAGTGTCCGTTAGGTGCTGGGGACAATCTTTTGGACGAGGCGCTGGATGCCTTCTTGAGCGAACTCACTTGGCGGATAGAGTTTTTGTGCTTTCAAATACCAAGCGAGGCTGGAGCCGATCTGATCTTTCTGTTCGAGTTGCTGGGCCGTGCGGATGCTACGGACAAATTCAGCCGCTTCGGTGGTCAAGTTGGCTCGTAACTCGTTGAGCTTGGTGTCATCGGGAAATTGTTTGGACATCCGTTCGATGCCTTCCCAAGCGCCGGCATAATCACCGCGCTTGGCGATCTCGGTGCCGCGGGCGATGGCGCCTTCGACTACCTGCATGTCTTCCAATACTTTTTTGAGCTGTTCCCGGCGCTCGGGATAAATTGCGGTGGCGGCGATGAATCGGAGTTTGTCATCGAAAACCTGACGGTAGTTGTGCTGACTCAGCAATCGTTCGAGGTCGGCCACGGCCTGTTGCTGGACATCGGCTTGGGAGAAGATTAACTTAGAAACCTCGGACAAGGCCGGGTTGCGCGGCCACATTGCAGTCGCCTCGCGAAGTTCATTCTCCAACGTCACGCGGTCACCGCTGACGGCAGCATTCTTGGCCTTGGCTAAGTGCATCATACTAACTGTCCGGGTGGTCTCAATGGCGGCGCGTGGTTGAGAGCTGTCGAAATCCTTGGCCAGCGCTTCCATTTCCTTGACCAGACTTTCGGCAAGGGTGAAATCACGGACATCGAGTGCTGAAATCAGGCGGTTGGATTTTTGGGTGAAATCGAGCGACTGCCGTTTCAGATCGCGTGGCAACGTGCGAATGTCCGGCATGTATTCGCCGACGATGAACGCTTCGGCTAGCCTTTTGGTGGCGCTTTCAAGTTCATTTTTTCCGAGTAGAAATCGGAATGCGTCCACGCCTTCGTGGACATCGCGCATGGCTTCATTGGCAAGTGAATCGAGTACGCCAACTGTCGGTGGCATGCCGGTGCCTTTGGTAAAAAGTTCCTGCGTATCTTTGCCGACCTTCAGACTGGTATCGCCATCACTAAATAGGTGGCGATAAAATCGTGTGGCCATGACGACGTGCTGGAATCGGCGTTGGATAAAAAACTGCACAATCAAAGCTTGAAATTCAATCCGGGCTTGGACTTCGGAGACTTCGCGTTTAAGGGTATTGCCCTTGATTAGGACGTTGACTTCGGCCAATCGCTGAATGTGTGGTGCCAGCCGGAGGTCGCGCGCCTGGCTGTCTTGTTGGGACGATTGCTGGTTTTTGCCCTGTTTATTTGCTGCCGAGATTAACGGTTGTTGTTCGACTGACATCCGTGCGTTCCACTCATGCACCGACCGTTGGCGTTCTAGTTCTTCGTTGGCTTGGACGAGGCGATCCTGCGCCCGTTTGGCCGTCCAGACACTGTACACAGCATCGGCCAGCGCGTCGCAAAGATGGGAATCGATGATGTAGTTGGACGCTTGTGGCAGCACTCGCCAGGCATCAATTAAGTTTTTGGGTGTGTAGTTCTCCGGTGCCAGTTTTTTCAGGATGTCGTGTAGCAGTTGCTGGTACTTCAGATCATCTTCCGTCGTTTCTTCAGGTGCGTTCAAATATTTTTCGAATCGCGCCTGGAAAAACCGCTGATTGTTGACGTTCCAGTGTTTGCCGTCCCACTCGAGAATCTCAGTGCCCGGATTGAACGCCGGCATGTCTTTACCGAGAAATGAACCGCCAGGAGTAGGGGACTGATTGCCAGCAGGGTTGGCTGGCGTGCGTGCCGGTGCGGAACCAGGAGTCGGTGCCGGATCCGCTACCTGAGCCGGTACTCGGAGTGATAGTCCAAGGCAAATAGTTAAAATTAGTACAATCCGTTTCACACTTTGCTCAGATCTTTAGTCTTGAGGATGCCCTTTTCGTCAATTTCAATCTGGAAGACAAATCGCTGGCCTTTCTCAATGGTGACGTAGTTGAACTGGGATGGAATCAAAATCGGCAGCACAGTGACGCCGGAAACAGTCTCGACTTCGATGGAAAACAGGCGGCCAATCGTGGGTGACCAAGCTAGCGAATTCCAGACCGTGCCGGTGACTTTATACGTGTTTCCGCGCAGGCTATTGGAGTTTTCCAAGTAAGCCGGTACATTCAGTGGCGTGAGTGTGCGATAGGGATTGTTGATCTTGCTGAGCAGGATATAGCCAACCTCAATAGCACCGATGACAACGATAATTACACCAATGACCCAAGCGGGGTTAATCGAAAAATTAGCTCGGCGAGCCATAAATCAAGTTCAATTTACGTATAGCCAAGCGAGATTGCAACGCTGTTTTCTCCACCGGGTAAACAACTGTGTGTTGCACTACTCCCACCGGCTCTGTTTACAACCGAGGTAGGAGACAAACAAGCCGATGATGATGTGACAGGTTAATGCCCAGAAACAGAGAACCAGCGGCGATAATTCAGTCGGGGTAACTAATTGGACCACGTCGTAAAACCGGGTGTCTTTCATCGTCTGTAATACGCCGGACCAGCTCCAGTAGGCGGCGATAAACGGTCTCGTCAGCCAGCGAAAGACTTCGGGTAGACCGAGTACGGCACCGGACAGCGGCAATTGAAATCCGACTAGGTAAATCGAGATTAGCGAAGCTTGCTCAGGCGATTTCATCAGACTGGAAATAGCCAGACAGATTGCAGTCATTGCGCCATTGGCCAACAGCAGTAGGATAATTTGAGATAGAAGATCGCCGGGGAACCGGCAGATGCGGTTGACGAAAACTGCCATCCAAATTGATTGAGCCGCGACGAGTACGAACAGAAAACAGGTTTTACTGGTTAGATAGCTGATCGCGTGCAAGCCGCCGAGTTTTTCCTTCTCAAAGATTAGACGTTCGGCTGCCACTTCGCGGGCGGAGTTGTTCGCGCCCATTAATGTCAACAGAACAACTTGGATCATGACCAGACCGGAGACAAGCCGGCCAACTTTGGTGGATTGGACGATGAATGCGTTGGCCTCGCGGAGCTGGTCAATGACATTGACATCGGATGTCATGCTTAGATTTTGGATTGCCGGTAGGCCCTCGAGCGCGAAGATTACAACTAGGCACGGGAAGCCAAATAATAGAGCGAGATGCAGCCAGACCTGGCTGCGGTCACGAAAGAAAATCCGCCAGCGCCGTTCCAGTAGCACAAAAAACTGTGTGACCGAATTTGGTGTCTCCACCGCACGTGCCATTTGTTGGTAGTTGGTCTGAGATGGTCTGTCGACCGGTACAGTGTCACACCACTCGGCTGCCGGTGTCGCTTCAACAGTAGCCGAAATTTGCGCGACATTGACTGGAGGATGGTTGATGATGTCATACACAGCTTGTTGCTGCAGCCAAGTGGTTTGCCAGTCAGTGGCGGGGCGGGTGGCTAGTTTTGGGAAAACCTCTTCGGGACTGCCCACCTGAAAATATTCGAGCAATTGTGGGATCGGTCCGTGATATACGAGGCCGCCTTGGCACATCACTGCGACTGAGTCGCAGAGCGCGATGTGGCGCAGGTTATGAATGATGTTCAGCACGATCCGGTCGCAGTTGCGCGAGAGCCGGTGCATTAACTGCATGATTTCCGCTTCGGATTTCGGGTCGAGTCCGCTGGTCACTTCATCGACAATCAACAGCGACGGTGAACTGACCAGTTCCAGTGCGAGACCGAGCCGGCGCTTCTCGCCGCCGGATAACACCCGCACTCGCCGGTCGGCAATCGGCCGCAGGCCGACTTCGCGGATGATTGCGTCGGCGCGTTGGTTTCGGAGTTCACTGGTTAATCCCTTGACGCGGAGTCGTATTGCATCGTGCATGCTCTCCAAAACCGTCAAGTGATCATATGCGATGCTGAACTGCGGCACATAGCCGATATCGTATGGCGCAATGTCCTCCTCTTCCAAGTCTTGGCCTTTCCAATGAATAGTTCCGTCGGTGTGCGCATGAACGCCGGCGATGACCTTGACGAGTGTGCTCTTGCCGCTACCGGCAGGCCCGATGATGGCTAGATGATGACCAAGTGGGATCCGCAACGACACGTCCTGAAGCAGGTTTTTCGCTTGCGGTTCTTTCCCAACCCGCAACACAATGTTTTGTAGAGCCAACACGGAAGCCTAGATTAGCCAGTGAGCGGGTGGTTTACAATCTCAACGATTGCACTGCTCATGAGACCAGACTATCATCTAAAAACAATGGGCGCCAAATTTCTACCAGCCACGGATCAACCGCACCGTCGGTGGGGACGAGTTTTGGTTTGGACTGTAATCGGTGCCGCAGGGTTGGGTATGTTCAGTTGCTTGGTGTTCTCGTTCTGGCTGAATTCTTATTTGCACAGTAACGCATTTCGCACGCTGCTCAGTCAAAAGACGTCGACACTTTTGCAGGCCGACGGCCAGTATCTGCCATTCCGCTGGACCGGTTTCTCGGTTTACTCCGATGGTTATCAGGCGCGTGGCGTGCCGGGCGCGCTATTTCGCGAATTTAAAGCCGACCAAATCCGTGCTGAGTTCCAGCCACAAGGCGTGTTTCGCCACGCTTGGCAGATCGATGAATTGACGATCCAACGTCTCCAAGCCAGCTTCGGATACCAAGAGGGAATGGGAGTTCAGCCTGTTGGTGCCGGTAATACGGATCAGCTAGATGTGGTTGCCAGTTTGCACACAACTGCGAGTGAATCATCACGGTCGTCGTGGATTCCCGACCGGCTAGAATTGCGGCGGACGCAGATTCACGAAATCAACCTGTCTTGGTCGTTACCTAGTCAGACTGGTAGCGTCCGGCAGGTACGGGCAACCATCGAACCTGAAGGCCGCGCGTGGGTGGCGACCGGTTACGGTGGCCAACTCCGCCAGACCGGTTGGCCAGTGTTGAATATTGACCACCTGCGTCTACGTTATCAATCACCAGAATTGTTTATCACTGATGGACAGCTAAAGCTTAGCGAGTCTGAGAATTTAAACGTCAGTGGCCAGATTAGATTTGAGCCGAATCCATCCCTTGATTTGCAAGTCAAGATCAACGGTGTGGTTATCACGCCGTTTTTACCGGTGGACTGGCGAGCCAAGCTAAAAGGGGTCGCCACCGGTGACGTCCGCATCGGAGGTCGGCTGGTCGCGGCTGAGATGATTACTGCAACCGGCAAGCTTAGTTTAGCTTCGGCCCAACTCGAAGCCTTGCCGGTGCTCGATCAGATTGCGTTGTTTACGCGAACCGAGCAGTTTCGGCAGTTCGCACTCCAGAAAGCGGCGGCGGATTTCGTTTGGACAAAACCGAAACTGACAATCAGCCGGCTGTTTTTGGAATCCGAAGGTCTGATCCGAGTTGAGGGCGGGTGCGTGGTTGAGCAGGGGAAACTGGAAGGTCTATTTCACGTGGGAGTGACGCCGACCAGTCTGCGTTGGTTGCCGGGGGCACAGACGCGAGTCTTCACAGTGGAGCGGGACGGTTATGTCTGGACGCCGGTACATGTGAGTGGACCGGTGGATGATCTAAAGGAAGACCTCAGTCAGCGATTAATCGCAGCAGCCGGTACAGAAGTTTATGAAGGCATTAAGGGTGCTATCGAAAAGGGCGCGGCAAACTTGTTAGATATGTTGAAGCCGCTCGCGCCTTGAGTAGTGGCGCTACGGACCGATTTTGATCGATGTTTCGCTGTTATTGCGCCAAGCGGATTCGAGACTCTTACGTAGTTTCTCGATATCATCAAGGTTGTCCAGCCGATATTCAACGGTGTGTGCGTGGGTGGTGCTGGGATAGTTTTTCACAACCTTTTTCCAAAACGGCTCAACTCCAGCACCTTCGAGGCGACCGGCGGCGTCCTGAGCGCGTTCCTGAACTTTGTCGATCACTGATTGGCCAATTCCGATTGGCGATTTCAGCACTAGCGGTTGTAGAAAATAAAATCTGGCTACCACGGCACCGGTGGTTCCGATAGTGAGTTCCGTAACCCGCGCCGCACCGTCTACCACATACTCATGGATGCTCACTGAGGAGATGGTCGGCAGGCTAACCGTATAAATCCCGCCCGGTAGTTCACAACGCCAGAACGCCGCTTGAACCGCTGTTACCGTGCTCACTAACAATACGGCCACAAAAAGGATCTTTTTCATAGTTCCAGTCACTCTCGGTTGAGGCTGGTTATTACTATAATCAGCGATTTGTTAGAGTCGAGTCTTCTTGGTGAGTGGTAATAATTTTCTTGCAGAGGTCTCCAGCGCAGCCCATATGCTTCCCTGCGGAAGATGACGAACAAGGATTTACTATTGGGGCAGGTGCCAGCCGAATTACGTGCTCGACCTGAGGTGTTCAACCTCGGTGCGGATGCATGCCTGTTCAGTGTACGCAGTGATCTGACCATGGACGGCACAGCTCACGATGTCTGGGTGATTGTCACTCAAAGCAAAATCTTTGCGGTACCGACCGGCAATCAGCAGACCGCATCCATCACCGGTCCATTCCTGCTGAAGGACATACAAAAGACACGAACATTTCACACTGTTGGCAGTGCCTTTCTCCAATTGCTAATCGATGGGGTCTATGTGGATGTGGTGCGGTACAGCAATGCGCGGCGCGAGATGTTCGGTAAGGTGCGGGCGGAGTTGGAGCGGATGGTCGATGGTAAACCGTTGAACACTGAAGCTTTGATGCGAGCCAGCGAGTTGGTGTGCCCGGACTGCGGTCTGCCGTTGCCGGCGCGGCGAGCGGTCTGCCCGCGGTGCTCGGGCGGGCGTAATATTTTCTTCCGGTTGCTCAACATGATGAAGCCGTACCGGCGCTTCATCGTGTCACTGCTAACGATGATGGTAGTCGGGGTGGGTCTCGATCTCTTACCACCGTACCTGACGCGGATCCTCGTGGACAAGGTCCTGATCCCGAAG
>JBAXAT010000039.1:0-8452 GCA_037142335.1 Verrucomicrobiota bacterium
CCAAATCACCGCAAACACACTGGTCAGAACAAAATTCCGGCGCACGGTACTTTTGATGCGGCCGTCGGCCCAGTCTTTGCGATTTTGCCATGCCACGCTGGTGGGTGCCGGTGCCGGCGCCTTGCGAAAGGCGACCACCAAAGAAAAGATTCCAATGGCCGCAAACAAGCCCGGCAACAGCGCGAACCACATGATTGGTTGTAAGCCGCGCTCAATTACCGCTGCGGACGGATCGTGTGGATCGACATAGCACGTAAACTCCGACCCCGGTGGATGTTGCCGGACAATGGTTGCCTTGCCGGCGTGGCCACTTGATGAGCCACCTACGAAGTCATACCGGCTGGACTCGTAACGCTGGTTGTTCACCGTGTAGGTGTAACGAATCGCCACACTATACGTTCCATGACTACCGGACTGCACCATGCTCGACACGACCCGGGCCGGAGTCGTCAACCATTGACTGGCCACAATGATTTGTCCCAAAGGTCGCAGTAAAATCAAATAAAGAAATCCGCATCCGAACGCTAGAAAGATAAGTCCGAATACCGCTGATGTCACTCGCTCTCCAATTGTGTGTCGTCGCGGTTGCCGAAACTGATTAACTATATTCCATTCCATACGCTGAGAATACCGGCTGGGCGGCGGCGCGTCGAGCTTCCACAAACTCGGTGCGGATTGCAGAAACCAGGAAACCAGAGTACAAATGCGTTGTTAGTAAAGCTTGCGACCAATGCGCTTGTTACCGATATTTTGCCGCAGATTCGCGGTGCTGTTGACCGCCGGACTGGCCGTCTTACCGATGGCACTGGCGCAGCAAACTCCACCGCGCATCGGCTATATCTATCCCGCCGGCGGCCGGCAAGGCACAACGTTTGAGGTGGTGGTCGGCGGACAGAATCTGAACGGCGTGACTAACATCTTCGTTACTGGCAGCGGCGTGCGTGCCACGGTCATCGAACAGAAACGGACGCTCACACCGAAGGAAACGAAAGATCTCCGCGAACAGATGGAGCAACTTCAGGACAAAAAACAGGCCACCATAAAACCCACCGGCAAACCCGGCACCAACACGACCCAACGCACGACATTCACAGCCGATGACGAAAAATTACTTGTCGAAATCCGCCGCAAGCTCGCCAAGTTTGGTCGGCGCCCGGCCAATCCGTCCCTTGGAGAATTCGTCACACTCCAAATCACACTCGCACCAACCGCAACCACCGGCACGCGCGAGATACGCCTCGCCACGGAACGCGGGTTGTCAAATCCGCTCGTGTTTTGCATCGGCCAGTTACCAGAGTTCACCAAGCCGGAAGCCAAACACGAGGAGGAATTGCGCTACAGGAATGAACCGCGCGGCGCAGTGCCGGCTACCGAAACTAGCATCACCATGCCGGCGATTGTCAACGGCCAGATTCTACCCGGCGGCGTGGACCGGTATCATTTCCCAGCGCGACGAGGACAGCAAGTGGTGGTGGTGGTGAGCGCCCGGCAATTGATCCCGTATCTAGCGGATGCCGTGCCGGGTTGGTTTCAGGTCACAATGGCGCTGTACGACTCTGGCGGACACGAGCTGGATTATGCCGACCATTACCGGTTTCAGCCGGACCCGGTCTTGTACTGCGAAATCCCGAAGGACGGCGAATACACCGTCGAGGTACGCGATTCGCTGTACCGCGGCCGGGAAGATTTCGTCTACCGGCTGGCGTTGGGCGAGTTGCCGTTTATCACCGGGATTTTCCCATTGGGCATCCAGACCGGCCAAACGAACACAGTCACTTTGCGCGGCGGCAATCTGCCAGTCACGCAACTGACGTTTGACGCCAAAGACAAACTGCCCGGCACCTATCCGATTGTGGTACGCAATACCGAATGGATTTCCAACGTGATGCCGTTCGTCGTGGACGAGCTGCCAGACTGTTTTGAGAAAGAGCCGAACAACAAACCTGACTCCGCCCAACGCGTCATCTTGCCCATCGTAATCAACGGTCGCATTGATCCGGCTAGCGATACGGACGTGTTTTGCTTTGCTGGCCGGGCCGGTCAGCAACTTGTCGCCGAAGTTCGTGCACGCCGGCTGAACTCTCCGCTTGATTCCGTTTTGAAACTGACCGATGCCGCCGGCAACCAACTCGCGTTCAACGACGACTTCGAAGACAAAGGCGCCGGCCTGACCACGCATCACGCCGACTCGTATCTGAATGCCACACTACCGGCAGATGGGACATATTTTATCTTTCTAAGCGATGCGCAGCACAAAGGCGGTTCCGACTATACTTACCGGCTACGCCTCAGCGCGCCGCGCCCGGGTTTTGAATTGCGGGTCGTGCCGGCGAGCGTCAACGCCCGTCCCGGCGGCAGCGCGTCGGTCACAATCTACGCATTGCGCCGCGATGGATTCACCAACGAAATTGCCATCGCATTAAAAGACGCGCCAGCCGGGTTCCGATTGGCCAACACCAGCTTGATAACAACGCAAGAACAACTCAAACTCACTCTCAACGTTCCATCCAAACCTCTTCCTGAACCAATCACGCTAAACTTCGAAGGCCGCGCCGTCGTTCAAGGTCAAGAAGTTGCCCACATTGCAGTGCCGGCGGAAGATATGATGCAGGCGTTCCTGTATCGGCATCTCGTGCCGGTCAAAGAAATGAAAGTCGCCGTCACCGTTCCGCCACCACCGCGACCGACTCCGAAAATCATCAGCGCCACGCCCATCGAAATTCCACCCGGCGGCACTGGCAACGTGCGCATCAGTTTTCCCGCCAATACGCCGGCCGGTAAAATTCAATTCGAGTTAAACGAAGCGCCCGATGGCATCACGCTCCAAAGTTTTGCGCCGGGCCGCGACGGCATGGAGCTCGTATTGCGCAGCGATGCACAGAAAGTTAAACCCGGTCAAAAAGGCCGCGTGACCGTCCGCGCCTGGGTCGAGAAAACCCCGGCACCGAACAAACAACTCATTCCAATCGAATCGGTCCCGGCAATTCAGATTGAGATTTCGCCACCGTAAGCCGGTAAGTGGCGCAGTCGGTTTTGACCGGCTAATCAGTATATTTCACTCGGCGGCTTCGCATTCCACAACCCGCTCCCAGTAGAAATCATCGGTCAGCAGGCCTTCTTCATAGAGGCGCTTGAGATCCCGCAACCGGTTGGCAACCTGTTTCTTGGTGAAATTTGGTTTCTTGGTCACCGGGGTAGTTGTGGTATTTGTTACGGTAACAACCACCGCGGCATTCGTCCCGATGGCGACCACTGAGGCATTTGTCACGGCGGCGGGTTTGGCCTCAACCGGCGGTGGCGGACGGACCGGGACAACGTGTTTGGGCGGTGGTTGGTAGGTTGAGTCGAAGACCAACACTTTGAGGTCCTGGACGGGAACTAGATGGCGCCAGAGGAAGGCCTGCATCCGGTCTTCGGCCGGCACGGCCACATGCGTGATCTCCTGTTCCCCAATTTTCGCCCGGCCTTCGATTATCAGGTTAACGGGCTCATTCGTCGTTACCCGGCTGGTTTTAAACGAGAGGCGGGTCATCGCCTGCGTCCCCGCCAACGTGACTGGCGTCGCCGAAAGTCCCACCGGTGGATCTTTCAACCCCAGCTTGATCGGGGCGCTGAACCCGTCTTGGCGGATGGCATAGACACTGACGGTCGCACTCTCCTTGTTGCGGAGGCTGACGCTCGAGGGGACAACGCGCAATGCGAAATCAGGTTGGGGCGCGCTGATCCGCAGTCGATACGCATATTCTTCGCCGCCGTTGCGCGCAGTGTCGCCAATATGGACGTAATAGTTACCGGTAGCGGGCAGTCTGGTCATCAAATAGGCATCAGCGTGATGAGGGTTGAGGCCGGCGGCAAGGTCTTCGCGGTCGTCGTTAAACGCCAGCAGCTTGCCGGCCACATCGGTGAGCTTGAGCACGGAATCCAATGGCGAGTCAAGCCGGCGCGCGGAGACTTCCGCGACAACCGTATCGTTTGACTGACCGGTAAACTGAAACACATCCCAGTCATCGGATTTGTCAATGCGTCCGTTAATTATGACAGGCAACGTCACCTTTTGGGCGTGGGCTTGGTCGTTGTTAGGCTCTTTCTCGAAACATTCCGGTGGTGTATCCAAGGCGAATGGCATGCGATTGGAGATGAATCCATTCCGGTTTGCGGCGAGTTGTTCAACCCCCGGCCCGGCATCTTTGGCAGGCGGTGTCAGCTCGGCATCCTGGAGATTCCAGCCATTCATTTTGGGTATGACCAACTCGCCAACGCGCCCACCCAGCGGGAAGATGCTCGTCAAAAACGGCAGTTCGCCGATGGTAATGCGATAGACGAAATCTTCGCGCCCACGATAAAGGGCGTCACGAATCGCGAACACATATTCGCCATCCGCGGGCACTTCATAAAATATCACCGGGTCCGGCTTGAACCGGTAGTCGTCGTTGTACGCCAGTTCTTTCCCTGTCGCATCGGCTAGGCTGAGCACCGGCTGGAACCAACCGGGAACGGCGTCGGCAATGTAGGGAATCAACTGCCGGCCCAAGGTGGTGATCACGAGCCGTTGGCCTTGGCGCGCTGTGAATCGGTAACGGTTCACTTCACCGGAAGCGATCTGGCCGTTCACGGTGCATGGCACAGTGACCCGGTCTTCGATTTCCGCCAGTGGCCGCTTGCGGAGGGCGCCCGCCTCTTTGCCGAGGACTTGCAGGGTGGCCGTGAGCATCGGCTTCCGGGAATACTCCGGCATCTGGCCGACAATAAACACGAGCGGATTCGACACACCGCGCGCCGTAACCAGCCGGATTTCCCGTTCGCCCGGCAACGCATCGTGGGCAATCTCGATTTCGACTAGTGTCAGGCTGGCAATCGCTGCGCAGGCCGGATTTTGCACGGACTCACGAACTCTTTTTTCAATCACCATGATCAAATTTGTTGTGGTCGTATTCTTCTCCAACGCCGCCGTGGTTTGCCCCATGGCTTGCATCGCCATCATTGGGGTTTCCGCCGCCATCATCGGGGCTGCCATCATTGCGTTGGTTGCCGGCTGGGCGCGCTTCAGGTCCTTGAGTTGATCGTTCAACAGAGTTACGTCCTGGTTCTCCAGTCGGCGGAGACACTCGAAGGACTGGACGGTCACGCCGGTGCCAGAGACGAGGATTCCGCTCACCTGCTCCATCCCTTGGCCGCCCAGCCGGATCTGGGCCGTGGTCCCCTGCTGCCCGCCTGCCGGATAGACAAACCCGATGTACGGCCGCTGCGCCCGCGCCGCCGGCGCCAGCACAGCCAACCCGACCAGACTCAGAATTACCGGCCAATGAACTGTTCGCATAAACCTCAGGTTACATAATCTCAGTCAGCAGGCCGGCAGACTTCGCACCCTCGGACGCGCGTGGCAGCACGTACGCCTCTGTACCTAGGGGATGTGACAGCCGCGCGCTAGCATCAATACCGGCTAATTGATAGATGCTGCCGAGCAGATCCACCGGATAGACGGGCCGTTCCTTCACCTCTTCAGCTTTCGCATCGGACGACCCAACAATCTGGCCGCCCTTAAAACCACCGCCGGCCACGATCACAGTGAAGACATTACCGTAATGATTGCGCCCGCCGTTCCAGGGTGGTTGCCAATCGATCTTGGGACCGCGACCAAACTCGCCGGTACACCAGACGATGGTGGTATCGAGCAAGCCACGGTCTTTCAAGTCGGCCAACAACGTCGCCAAGCCCTGATCCAGTTGCGGACATTGCCGGCGCATGGTCGTGAAATGGTTGCTATGAGTATCCCAGCCGCCGGAGTAATTGATGACGATGTAGGGCACGCCTGCTTCGACCATCCGGCGCGCCGCGAGACAATCCTGCCCGAATGTGTTGCGCCCATAGCGGTCGCGCAATTCCGATTTTTCCTTGGCAAGGTCAAACACATCCCGGCCTTCGCCGAGGATTAATCCATACGCCTGTTTTTTGGTTTCCTCCGCAATCGCTACCTGCGGACTGGCGACCATGGTGTTGCCCAAGGTATCCATCTTCCCAAGCAATTCGCGCCGGGCTTTCTGCCGTTCGTCGGTGATGCCACGGGCGACAATGCCTTCGACCTCGAACCGCGACGCATTCGGATCGCCGCCGGTGGCAAAGGGTTTGTACTTTGGCCCCAGAAAGCCTTCTTCGACAAACCGGCCCTGCGCTTGGGTTAGCACAACGTAAGGCGGAATCAAGCCCTTGTAATTTGCGCCTTTGAACAGCGCGAACACGGCGCCAATGCTCGGATACGCCAACCGCTCGCCACTAGTGTGTCCGGTCTGCATCAGGTAGGCGGCGGTTTCGTGGCCGTTGTTGTGGTGGGTCATACTCCGGATCAGCGAATACTTGTCGGCCTGTTTCGCGAGTTCGGGAAACAGTTGGCTGAGCTGGATACCATCAACGTTTGTGGGTATGGCCATAATATCATTCATGTACTCACGGCCGGCATCCGGTTTTGGATCCCAAGTATCAATATGCGACATGCCACCCCACAAGAAAACCTGAATGACCGATTTGGCTTTGACCTTAACCGGCACTTTGGCTGGTACCGGCTCCCCGGCCCAAATATCAGAGGCTAGGCGGCTGGCCAACAGCAACCCCGCCGTGCCGTAAAATCCACGGCGTAACGCCTCGCGCCGGGAAATCCGGAGTCCATTTTCTGAGCTGTGGTTCGGGCTCATTGCTTGTGCTTCCTTTTATCGGTCTCAAACATTAGTGCCGGTACAAAAATTCAGTGCTGTTGATCAACGACCAGGTGATGTCAATCCAGTCTTCGCGCCGTTTCACCACCATCGGTTCTTTTGCGCCGGGCTTGCTGGTTGTGGTCAGTGGGCCGTACGCTTCGGCGTTCTGCACTTCATCCGTCGTTGGGAATCGCGACAAAACCGTCAGATAAAGCTCCTCGACAATCTCCGCCGGTTTGCGGCGGGAATCAATAATTGCCATGAGCTTGGGCCCTTGTTCCAGTTTGCGCTGGATGTGACTCGAATTCAGCAGGTGCAGCCATTGCGCGGGGACCGGTTTATTATTGCGCTCAGTCTCCAGGCCGGTGACACGCGCTGACCGGCCGAACAAAAATAAAAACGGACTCGTAATGCTACCGTCCCCGACCCCAATCGCCGGCATATCTTCCGGGAAGTAAGTGAATGGCTCCGGAATTGGGCTGGTATAAAGATCCGTCGCGCCGGTGATTTTGTTGATTGCGTCAATCAACACCTCGGCGTCCAAGCGGCGAAGTCCATAGCTCGCGAAATTGGCCTCTGCGACTGGCGTGATAAACCGGGGCATGGCGGAAAGCTGATACGTCTGGGAGTTCAGAATCAGGCGATACAGATACTTCAGGTTGTAATGGCTCGCAACAAATTCCTTCTCCAAATAGTCCAACAACGCGGGATTGCTCGGCGGATTATCCGGCCGAATGTCATCCGGTTCGTGAATGATTCCACGTCCCAACAGCCAATACCAGACGCGGTTCACGATGGCACACTTGAACCATGGATTCTTCGGCGTAATAAACCAGTCGGCAAAGACCTCACGCGGATCTTTATCCGGCAGCAGCTTGACCTTAGTTCCATCTGGGAAGATTGCCACCAGCTGCGGGCGGTTGGTCGGCACTGTGGTCGGCGTCGCCGGGTTAGTGTTGGCGGCCCAAGCTGCCGCATTGAGCGGATCCCAAAAGACGTGTTCCTCTTTCCACTCGCGGGTGGATTTATACCCGATCTGCGAGAAGCACGCCGCCAGGCCGGCCACACGATTTGTTGACCAGGAATCAATGCGCGTGCCCATGAGTGTCAACGCCACGGCGCCGGCAATGATGTCCGGGGTTCGATTCTGCATGGTGCGGTAGAAGTTGACCGGGCCAATGCGAAAATTGCTACCACTGGCGGTGAGCAGCTCGCGGGCAAACTTGTCGTATGGCTTATTTGCAACGATGGAGTCCCGGACCCAGCGGTGATATGCTTGCGCAGCATTGGGCCAGAGATTGACGGGGTATTCCGCCTTGATACGCAAAATGTCACCCCATTTCATCGCCCAATAATCGACGAACTCCGGCCGTTCCAGCAGGCCATCAATCAACCGGGCGCGTTTGGTTTTCGTGTCCGGGTCCTGGATGAATGCTTGGGCCTCTGTCGCGGTGGGCAGTGTACCGATCACATCCAGATACGCACGACGGACAAACACCGCATCGGAACAAAGCACTGGCTGGATGTGCAACTGCTTCAGTTTGCCAAAGACAAGTTTATCAATCGGAGTGTAGGCGACCGGTGTGGTGGAACTTTCAAAAACGTTGGACATGATTACCGGCGGCGCCGCCCCGGCGGCGACCGACAGCCAAGTCACCACTGCAATCAATAACGCATTTTTCATGCCTGCTGCTACCTCCCGCTTCACCAAGCAGTCTGCGCCGCGCGTGGAGTTCTACCCCGGCGCCTTCGACGCCACCAAC
>JBAXAT010000040.1:0-8351 GCA_037142335.1 Verrucomicrobiota bacterium
ATGCGATAATCAGAATACAGTAGCTTGAATCCAGAAGCCAGAATGAGACACCTACTTTCAATCTTAACCGTCGTGGCGCTGAGTGCTGGAACTTCTATTGCCGGCGACTTGCCGACGTTTGCTGATTTCCGGCGGATGGATCAGACGCGCCGGCTGACCGGCCAGTTACAGACGGCTGAGCTGTTAAAAATCACGCAGCTGAATCCAGTGTTGATTGCCGATGTAGTTCAGCGCGGCACCAACGATGCCCAGTTGGCGTGGGGCGCGGCGGAATTGTTGACCGACTGGCCGGCGCGGCGGACGCTATTTGAAACTGTGTTAGCGACGGTGAGTAATCGTGCGCCGGTCGCTTTGCGGTATGCTTGCGCAGCAGCCCGGCAAGGCGAGTATGATACCGCGCTTAAATTGGCGCGGTTTTGCCAGATGCAAGATAGCGATAATACGGTGCCATGGTTGTTGGAGTTATGGATTTTATCGCAGCGCAAACTTGGCGAGCATTTAGAGCAAAGCCCGCCACTCTGGACGACGAACTACCGGGATTACACTGTGGAGGCATGTGAAGCGCGGATCCGGGTGCTTGAGCTGGCCGGTTACTCGGCATACTCGGCGCGGCGGCTCGGATTCAAACCGGACTCCGATGCACTGTTCATTGCACAAAATATTTGCAAGCCGCCATTTGACGAAGTGACGAAACGGTTGCTGCGCAGTTCCGGCGAATCACTCCAACAACGCCGGCAATTCCTGCTCGGCGAGTTGATTGGCCAAACGCTGGAACGTACGATGCTCGCGTTACAACCTGACCCGGACCGGAACGGTGCAGTTACGGCCCGTCTTGAAATAATCGGCACCCGCCGGGAACGCTTGCGACAACGCCTCGCCGACATTGAGCGCAACACGGTGGACTACGCCACCGAGGCGCAGATGGTGCAATACTTTGACGATGTGTTGACGTTAGGCGAAGAAGCGGCAATGCAGAGGCTCATCGGTTCAGTGAAGTCACCGGCACCGGCGAGCCACGATGGCGACTGACGCCGGCGTGTTTATTCGTTACTGCAATCAGGCGGCCGGCGTGATAATGTTCCAGTGTACTTAATGGACATTCGCCAAAAAATCCAAACGCTCCTCGCGGCACCGGGTTATCACCCGCTTCGTCGTGCCGAAATTGCAAATAAACTTCGCCTCGACGAGGCACAACGCCGCGACTACCGGCGTGTGCTCGATGAAATGTTGGCCAATGGCGAAATCGCGCGCATCCGCCAGGACCGCTTTGTCTTGCCGGCGGCTGCCGACCTCGTGGCCGGGACGATTACGATTAGTGAAAAGGGGTTTGCATTTGTCATCCCGGAACCACCGGCGACCAGCGACGTGTACGTCGCGGAGCAAGATACCGGTGTGGCCATGCACGGCGATAAAGTCCTCGTCCGGTTATACCGCGAACGCCGGCAAGCGAAAGCCTCCGACAAGCCGACCGGCCGCGTTATTCGCATCCTCGAACGCGCCCACGACACAGTCGTCGGCACGTTGCAGAAAACTAAATTATTTTACTATGTCGTTGTGGACGATCCGCGCTTTGTCCACGACGTTTATACCAAGCTCGCGCTCAATGCACAGGTCGGCGATAAAGTCGTCGTCAAGCTTGCGGAGTGGACCTCCCGGCACGTTAATCCCGAAGGCGTGATCACCGAAGTCCTCGGTAAAGCCGATGCGCCCGGCGTGGACATTCTCGCCATCATTCGCAAGCACCGGTTACCGACACAGTTCACCGAACAAGTCGAAGCGGAAGCCGCCACGCTTTCAGACGTGATACCGGCCGAAGAAATCCGGCAGCGCCGCGATTTGCGCCAGGAATTCATCGTCACGATTGATCCCGATGACGCCAAGGATTTTGACGACGCCGTGAATGTCGATGAATTACCGGGCGGTGGTTGGCGGTTAGGTGTGCACATTGCGGACGCGAGTTTTTACGTCACGCTCGGCAGTGCCATCGACCGGGAAGCGAGCGGGCGCGGCAACAGCGTTTATCTCGTGGACCGTGTGCTGCCGATGTTGCCGGAAAAATTATCGAACAATCTCTGCAGTTTGCGCCCCAGGCAAGACCGGCTCACTGTGTCGTGCTTCATCGAATTTAGTCCGAAGTTGGAACTGAAACAGGTAACGTTTGGCCGGAGCGTGATTCATTCCAAGCACCGACTGACGTACAAGGAAGCTTTCGCCCGGTTGGAGTCGAAGGACACCGACGAGTTGACCAGTGAGTTGAAAAAGATGTGGCGGTTGGCGGCCAAGCTTCGGGCACAACGTTTTGCCAAAGGTTCGCTCAATCTCGATTTTCCCGAAATCAAAGTCCGGCTCGACAAGCAAGGCCGGCCCATCCGCATTGAGAAAAACGTAAACGACATTTCACACCAGTTAATCGAGGAGTTCATGCTCGCCGCCAATGAGGCGGTGGCACGACAGATTTGCAATACACAGGTGCCGGGAATTTTCCGGATTCATGAGGATCCAGATTTAGCTAAGCTACGTGATTTCCGCGAATACGCTAAGACGTTCGGCTACAAAGTCGGCGACGTGGCGCACCGGCAGGAGTTGCAGAAACTCCTCACCGCCGTCACCGGCAAGGTGGAAGAATACGCGATTCATCTGGCGTTGCTCCGGTCGCTCAAGCAAGCCCGGTATGCGACGCAGCCGGTTGGGCATTTCGGCTTGGCGAAGAAATATTACACCCATTTCACCTCGCCAATCCGCCGGTATGCCGACCTCGTGGTGCATCGGACATTGCTGGGCACGCGCAAATATGACCTCGGCGAGTTAACAAAGTTGGCGACCCACGTCTCGATCACGGAGCGGACGGCTGGCGAGGCCGAGCAGGAGTCGGTGGAATTGAAGCGGATGGAGTATTTCCACCGGCAACTCCTCGACGGCAAACTTGATACACTGGATGCAGTGGTTTCGACCGTGCGCAATTTCGGAATCTTTGTGGAATTGACCGAAAGTCTAGCGCGCGGCCTAGTGCACGTCTCTTCGCTTGAAGACGATTTTTATAACTACGATGAACTGCGCGAGCGATTGGTCGGTAAGCGAACGAAGCGGATTATCCAAATCGGCGACAAACTACGAGTGCAAGTCGCGCGTGTGGATTTGTTCAAGCGACAGATTGATTTCCGGGTTGTCGGGTGACAGCGCTGGCAATCACAACCGATTACCTAACTGACCGCGGTGACGCGACACCATATCTGCGGCGAATTGCGGCGGCCGGTTTCACGCACGTGCATTGGTGCCACGAGTGGAACACGGACTACGAGTACGGTTCGGCCGAAATCGTCTCAATCCAAAAATGCTTTACCGAGTGCGGCTTGAAACTGCTCGATCTACACGGTTCCGCCGGTAAGACCCGCCGGTGGTTTGCGCCGGACGAGGTGGAGCGCCGGGCCGGCGTGGCGCTCGTGCGAAACCGGATTGAAATGACGGCACGGCTTGGTGGACAAACCGTGGTCATGCACGCGCATCCTGATTTACTCGATCCGTTGCGACGGTCACTCGATGAACTCCAGCCGGTGGCTCGGCAATACGGTGTTCGTATTGCCATTGAAAATGAGGTGCAATTTTCTGCGCCCCGGCAATTATTAAGTGAATATCCGCCGGAGTTTTTGGGGTTGTGCTACGACTCTGGTCACGGCAACATCGCCAATCGGCGTGGGCTGGACGAATTGGCGACGCTGACCGACCGGTTGATCGCGTTGCATCTCCACGACAATGACGGCACCGCCGACCAGCACAAATTGCCATTTACCGGCACGGTAGACTGGCCGCGCTTAGCGCAGCTTATCGCGCGGTCGAGTTACCGGCAGTGTATCAGTTTGGAAGTGGTAATGCGCCACTCTGGTATAGGTGAGGAGTTAGTATTTCTGGAGCGGGCATTCACTGCCGGTATGCGGTTGGCCGGGTTGATTACCGCCACACCCTTTGACACTTCTAGGGATTCGCGGTAGTATCACCGCATGAATCAGGATGTGAAAATGGTTACCAACTTTAAGGAGGCCGTTTGATGAAAATCGTTGTGATTGTATTGGCGGTGGCGTTAGTGGTGTTTGGGGTGCTGTATTTCCAGAGCGACCAAGCGCGGATCGCGCAGGCGAAGGTGTTGTGGTCTACGCAGGAACAATTGACTGAAACTAGTAATCAGGTCGTGAGTGTCGAAGTCGAGATGGCGACGATCAAAAAACAAATGACCGCGCACGTGGAGGAGTTGGAATCATCGCTGACAACACTCGGCAACGACAAAAACAAAATCGAAGCGCGTGCAAAAGAATTGCAAGGACGTATCGAGATAGTCGAAAAGGAATTGACCGACGAGAAAGCCAAGGTCAAGGCTGTGGAAGATGAACGCACGCAAGTGACCGGTAAGCTGACGGCAGTTTCCAATCAGCTCGTCACCGTGCGGTCGCAATTGAGCGATTTGCAAAAACGCCATGCCGGCACTGAAGCTGAGCTATCGGGGTTGCGTGCGAAAGAGGGTGCGCTCGAATCCGAACGCGATTCACTGGAGCGACGGCTCAATGACCTTGATGAATTGCACGAGCAAATCCGTGTCGTCAAGCGCCGGCAGAGGGAAGAGCACATTGCAGAGTGGAAGAAGCGCGACACGAGCGCCGGTATCACCGGTAATCGGGGCGTGCTGATGAAAGACGGCCAGTGGCAGCGGTAGTTGATCAAAACTCACCACTCCGCATTGCCGGGCGCGAGTTCCGTTCGCGTCTGATCATGGGTACCGGTAAGTTTGCTTCCGGTGAACAGATGGCGGCGGCACTTACCGCCAGCGGCGCGGAATTGGTAACGGTTGCATTGCGACGGGCTGATTTAACCGGCGGCAAAGACAAGTTTGCCAATATCCTGACTTTTCTCGACCCTAAGCAATATTTACTGCTGCCTAACACCAGTGGCGCGCGGACTGCCGAAGAAGCGTGTCGGCTTGCGCGCCTCGGCCGGGAAGCGACTGGCTCCGCGTGGCTGAAATTGGAAATTCATCCCGATCCACGCTATCTTTTGCCGGATCCAATTGAAACCATGAAGGCTGCCGAAATTCTCGTCAAAGATGGTTTCACTGTTTTGCCGTACATCAACGCTGACCCGGTTTTAGCAAAGCGATTAGCCGATGCCGGCTGTGCCACGGTGATGCCGCTCGGTTCGCCAATCGGCAGTGCCCGCGGCCTTGAGACACGGGCGAGCCTCGCGATTATTATTGAACAAGCCACTGTGCCGGTCGTCGTAGATGCCGGCCTCGGAGCACCGTCGCACGCGGCAGCAGCTATGGAAATGGGCGCCGATGCCGTGCTTATCAATACAGCCGTGGCCGTTGCGGCCGACCCGGTCAGAATGGCTGAGGCATTCAAACGTGCCGTTGCAGCTGGTCGAACCGCTTTCGAAATTGGTCTTGCTCCTCAACACCGGGAAGCTGATGCGACCAGTCCGCTGACCGGCTTTCTGAACCAATGAGCTTTGTTGCGACGTTCAATTCTTTACCGGCAACTGCGCTGTGCCGGTACGCCCAAAATGCGACCGCAGTAGATGTCGAAACTGCGCTCGGACGGCCGAGCTTGGAAAGTTTCGCGGCATTGATTTCGCCGTCAGCCGACTTAGAACAACTCGCCATATTGGCTCACGCGACCACGCTACGGTATTTCGGGAAAGTCATTCGCTTGTATGCTCCACTTTACTTGAGTAACGAGTGCATCAATATCTGCCGGTACTGCGGATTTTCACGCGATAATCCGATTTTGCGTGTCACTTTGACACCGGAACAAGTTGTCGCCGAAGCCCGATATCTACGAACTGAGGGTTTTCGACATATTCTGCTGGTCGCCGGTGAGCATCCGCATTTTGTGTCTAATAATTTCCTACGCGATTGCGTGGCGCAGTTGCGACCCGAATGGCCGAGTATTGCTTTGGAGGTCGGTCCGCTTGAGACGGGAGACTACCGTCCGATTGTAGATGCCGGCGCGGAAGGCCTTGTAATTTATCAGGAAACCTATAACCGTGAGGTTTACGCAGCGATGCACGCCAGTGGACCAAAAATGAATTTTGATTGGCGATTGGAAACGCCAGAACGTGCGTATCAGGCTGGTTTCAAGCGACTAGGAATTGGAGCATTGCTTGGATTGGCAGATTGGCGATCAGAAGCCATCGCTGTGGCGGCACATATTCAATATCTTCTAAAACATTGCTGGCGAGCGCAAATCACAGTCAGTGTTCCGCGAATACGACCGGCAGCCGGCGAGTTTCAGCCATTAACGCAAGTGACTGACCGTGAATTGGTTCAATTTGTATGCGCGTTGAGGTTGACATTCCCGGAAGTTGGAATTGCGCTCAGTACTCGCGAAACAGCAACGCTCCGGGATGGGTTGATTCCGCTTGGTGTGACTATGATTAGCGCCGGTAGCCATACTGAACCAGGTGGTTATACCGGCCAAGGTCGTGCAGATTTACATCTAACTAAAGCTGGTCGGCGAATTGAATCGGAAGGTGAGCACGCGACCGTGCAGTTTGAAATTGCCGATAATCGGTCGCCGGCACAAGTCGCATCAAAACTCAATATGCTGGGTTATGAACCGGTTTGGAAGGATTGGGATATATCCCTAAATGGCTAAGATTGTTGCCAATGGAAGAGAAATTGAGATTGTCCAACCTTGCCGTCTAGCGGACTGGTTGCTGAAAACCGGCTGGAAACCGACGCAGGTAGTTATTGAATTGAATGGCGAAGTTGTTTTCAAGGAATGTTTTAACAATATTGAGCTTCACGATGGAGATAGACTGGAAGTGATTTTACCGGTCGCAGGCGGATGAGGGTTTTGCTTCTAAGTCATTTACAGAAAGCATTTATTGTAAATCAGTTATACTTGTAATTTTAGTTGCGCATGTTTTTCTGGTATTTGGTTTAAAATAAAAATTAGTTCTAAAATAGTTCTTGCAAAACCTTAAAACCCACATTAGTTTTTCCGCGTTTAAGGATTCAGGAGCTTGCACGTTCTTCAGAGGGGTTCCCCACCCCCACCTCCTTGGCGTGCAACTCCTGAATCTTTTTTTGCTTTTAAGTGATACAAAGGTTAATACTTAATGTCCATGAATCCGATTTTCCTACCGCCAAATCAAAACGTCATTGATTTCACTACGCAGGAACCGTGGCGGTTATTCAGAATTATGGCGGAATTTGTCGAGAGCTTTGAGGAGCTGAGCAAAATTGGCCCAGCAGTTACCGTGTTTGGCAGCGCGCGTATGCCGGCTTCTGACCCTTGGTACGCCAAAGCTGAGCGAATCGGTCAGTTGCTGGTAGAGCACGGTTACGCAGCCATCTCTGGCGGTGGTCCTGGTATCATGGAAGCTGTTAATAAGGGGGCATTTAACGCCGGTGGTCTTTCGGTCGGGTTGAATATCGAATTGCCGCACGAGCAGACACCGAATCAATATCAGAACCGCAAGTTATTTTTTCGATATTTCTTCATCCGCAAGGTCTGTTTTGTGAAGTACGCTACTGGATTTATCATGTTCCCGGGTGGATTTGGAACGCTAGACGAGCTGTACGAAGCCATTACACTGATCCAGACAGAGCGCATCTCACGTTTTCCGGTCGTGCTAATGGGGCGCAGTCATTGGGGTGGGCTGATTGACTGGATGGACAAGCAATTACGTGAGTCCCGGTTGATCGCAAACAACGATATGCAGCTTTTTACCGTTTGCGATGAACCAGAGGAAGCACTTGCGTTCATTATGGCAAATGATCCTGCCAAGCGGGCTAAGACTTGAGTATTTACGACATTTCAACGCTTCCCGGCGGTCTTCGCGTTATCACTGCGCCGATGCCGCACATGGAAAGCGTGTCGGTCGGTGTCTGGATTGGCATTGAGGGAGGCATGAATCACGGTCGCGCGCCGGTATCTCACATTTTCTCGAGCATCTCCTTTTTAAGGGCACACGCCAGCGCTCTGCCAAACAAATTAGTCAAACTGTTGAAGGCGTTGGTGGTTATATAAATGCGTTTACCGGTGAGGAAAACACCTGTTACTACGCCAAGGCCAGCCACCGCCATCTCGAAATTTTGCTCGAGGTGCTCGCCGATATGTACCGGCATCCAAAATTATCAGTCACCGACATCGCAAAGGAGCGACAGATCATCAAGGAAGAACTCCTGATGTACCGGGACCAACCGGATCATTACGTTCAAGAATTGCTTGCCGAAACACTTTGGCCCGGTCATCCGCTTGGTCGTGCGCTGACCGGTACGCCGGAATCATTGGACGGAATGCAACGTGCTACCTTGCTGGATTTCAAAGCCCGACATTATGTACCGGTCAATACCGTTG
>JBAXAT010000041.1:0-8333 GCA_037142335.1 Verrucomicrobiota bacterium
ACCGAATGGCGAGGCAACGACGGCCGAAGACTTTGCTGCGGCAATCACTTTTCCCGGTGTGCGCCGGTACATTGAGAAGATTACTAGTTACGCGGATGATTACCGGGCGAAAGGCCAACTTTAAATCGAAAGAGCCTGAGCGGTCGCTCGCGATTGGCGGTGACGAATGCCTGGGTGAGGTCAGGCGCGGAGAAGCGTGCCACCGCCGTGGGATCCGCAAGCAACCGATCAAGCCCTTTCAGCCTGCACCTTGTTTGATTGCTCAATCGCAACTTTGTTCAAATAATTTTTACACGGAAACTCCATATGTCAAGATTGACGGAAAACCGGTTGACAGTCCGGTGTGGATCGACCTACAAACGGCCTATTATTACGTTTCACATCAAAAGGGTGAATGATCACTTGTAATGCTTTTTCGTCACTGAGCTTGGCTGTCGGAGTGGCGATCCTGCAAATGGGAGTTTCACATTCTATGGCTAAAGATGCTGTGCCGGTTATTTCCACCAATGTCACTACCACGGTTGTTTGCGCCTTCGAGCAGTTGACGGTTGCGCCGATCACAGAGAAGGCAGACGGCACCAAGAGTTTTAGCTTTCGGGGTGATCCCGGTTTGTTTCAGATGAGCATTTTCTTCGATGCGACAAATTTCGATTGGGAATCGCTCTACCAAGTCTTTAACGACTTTCATAATGAAGGCGCAAGGACCGGCCCGTGGGATTTCGAGTCAAAGACCGCCACCCCAATTGTGCCAAGCTACTGGATCACGCTGGACGGGCAGAAGCTTGGGCTGTGGTATGCCCAGCGGGTGTCGTTGGAAGACGTGGCAAACAAACGGTTCCGCGGACGGTTCGCTTTTGATGTGCGCCAAGCCGGTGAGCATGTGCTGGAGTTGACGCCGTTCAAGCCGGTAAAGGTCACATGGCTCTCCGCGCGGTTGGAGCGCGACCCCGAGGACCGGTTGCAGACCAACCTGAAGCCGCTACATCCGCCGTCCGCATTGCCGGCAGCCGCTTTTGCCGACCAGGCGTTTTGGAAAGAGCAGCAACGAAAACTCGCCACCACCCATAGTCTTTATCAGAAACCGTTTCAGGCTATTTTGGATTCCAAGAGTGGCGGCGGAATCGGATGGGATCTGGCCGCCTGTTACCTGACCGGTAACACCAATGCCTTGAAAAATGCGCGCGGCACAATCGATCGGTACATTGCACTGCCGGCGTGGGGTCGGCCGCGCGAAGATGTCTATGGCCATAATGGCGATATCGGCGGCGGGGAAACGATTCGGAATATGGCACTCGCCTACCACATGCTTGGGACGGAACTTGGCGAGGAACGCCGGTTACGCCTGCTGAAAAAACTGGCGGTACAGGGTGACGCGTTCATGACGCAAGCGCTGTTGATGCGCGATTACTGGGGCGGCTCGCTATTGCAAGACCATGGTTGGCGAGCGATGTCTGACTTCGGCACGGCGGCATTACATCTTTGGGGTGTGATACCGGAAGCGGACCGATGGGTGGCGTACATCGTGCCACGGCTCCAACGCGCGATTGAAGCCGCACCGCCGGAAGGCACCATCCCGGGAAGCTCGTACTATTCAGTGTGGTTATACGGGCAGAATGTGATGTGGTACCGGGATGCATTACTAGCTAGAACAGGCGTAGATCTTTTGGAACAACCGGCGTTGCGGCGAATCCCAGAGTTTATGGCCTCGGTATATGACGAGGATAAACACGCAATGTTTGTCGTCGAAAACGGTGACAAGATCCGGGTGTTTGGCAGTGAGCATCTACTCGCGGCTGTGGCGGCTAAGTTCCGCGATGCGACCGCGTCGCGGTTGCATCGCATCATGGTGGAATCCACGCTGGATCCAATAGCGCACGGCAACCAGCAGGCGGCAGAGAACATCAGTTTGTTATGGGGGTTGCTGGCATATGACCCGAAGGTGACGGAGGCCGCCGCGCCGGCAAAACCGGTCCGACAAATCCTTTGGTACAAGGATGCCGGATTTGTGCAGTACCGGAATGATGAACAGGACATCGCGCTGACATTGCGGTGCGGACCGTGGCTTGGCTACCACACGCAACTGGCAGCAACCGGACCGTGCGACATGATGGAATGCCGGCCCGGCATGGGACACTTCGCGCTGTTCCTCAAAGGCGAACCGATACTTATTAGCCCGGATCTTGGTTACAAACTTGAAACGCGCACCAGCTCAACCATGCTCGTGGATGATCACGGCCAAATTGGCGATGCCGGTTACCCAATGTCCATCCCATCACAGCCTCATTCAGGCGCGCAGGTTGAATCGGCACAGTGGGATCCCGCTACCGGCAAGGGCAATGTGCGCCTCGACTTGAAGCGCGCGTATCCTGCGGAGTTGGGTGTGACGCATTACACACGGGAGTTTCTTGTGTTTTCCACCCATCACGTGATTTGCCGCGATACGGTTGTGCTCAACCGCCCGCGCCGGCTGACGTGGCTCTTCCAGTTCAAAAAGGACTTGGGTGCGGAAATCGAACCAGAACTGACCGCACGCATCGGCAACAGTCCGGCATTACGAATCCGTCCGGTGCCGGTAGGATTGGCTGTGACCGCTAAAATCGCACCAACGCCCGTGGTCTATTCGTACGCCAGCAAGTTCAGCAAATTCGATCACGTGCAGTATGACACAGTCCAACCGGTGGAAACCGCGACGATCGACTTTGTTATGGAATGGTAGCGCCGGCACCCTCCCCTTCCGAATACGATAAAATCCAATCCAAATTCAAGATGGTGGTGCATTCAGGGTAAAATCCGAACGTATTTCAAGGGCACCACCTTGAAGTAGGGTATCCCCACACCCCTCACCACGGTGGGGAGGGGTATCGTTTGTGTTTGTCCATTGTCTCGCAATAGTTTAGTCACGATTTGCTCCGCTTGCAGCACCCCCGACTTCGGTCGGTTTTTCCGCTTCGCGGCTGTCGGGCTGCGCGCGGCAAAATTGCCGTGCTCGCCCAAAACCTCCCTCGTCGCTGCGCGACAAACTCCCCCCCTTTATTCGAGTCACATTGTCGCAAAGAAAATCGAAGGCACAAGAAAAAATTACCAGTTCGGGATCCAAAGACTTGGGAGTTTTCCGCCTGCCGGGACACCGCCTAGAGCGGACGCCCTGTCGGCTCCAAACGTTCCAAGACTTTGGCTCTACCCGGCGGAATGAGCAGGCGCGTCAACGGGGAATGTCTCTCCGAGACTTCCCCGCTCACGCACTTCGCTGCTCATGCAGGGAAGGGTGTCGCTGGCGCGCCACCGGTAAATCGCAAACACAGGCGCGGCCTTGCGGCCGCTTGAATCACACCCCCCAGACCGCCCCCCTTTTTGTCGTTCGACGCTGCCCTCTTCCCATTATACCACCCGGTCAAGGCACAAGGCCTTGACATCGGGCGGTGCGTCCAGAGTGCGAGCGTCGAACCGACGCCACGCACAAAGGTCGAAACCTTTATCAACCAACCCACAAACTACGATGACATACATCCAACAGTTTGAAGCTGAGCTTTTGAAAAAGTGACCTGCCCCCTATAAACGAGTCCAGTGGTGATGGTAGGATATTGGCTGCTGGACGAAACTGAAAGGGGTTAGGAACATGGCAAAGCAGCATTACAAGCCGGAGCAGATCATCAGTAAGCTTCGGGAAGCGGAAGTGGAACTGGGGCGTGGGTTGTCGGTGCCCTTAGTTTGCAAACAGCTTGGAATTACCGACAGTACTTATTATCGGTGGCGCCAAGAATACGGTGGCATGCGTCTGGATCAAGCGCGGCGGTTGAAGCATCTGGAACAGGAGAATACCCAGCTCAAGAAGTTGGTGGCCGACTTGGCGTTGGATAACGCGATTCTGAAGGAAGCCAACCAGGGAAACGCCTAAGCCCGACTAAGCGACGGCACACGGTGGCGCGGGTCCGTGAGATTCTCGGCCGTGAGTTAGTCTCTGAACGTCGGGCGTGCCAAGTGTTAGGGCAACCACGCGCCACACAGCGGCGGCCGCGAGTCGTGCCGAGTGATGAACCACGGTTAGTGGAACGCATGGTTGAGTTAGCGACCCGCTACGGACGCTATGGCTATCGGCGTATCACCATCTTGCTGCGCCGAGACGGCTGGCGAGTCAACCACAAGCGGGTCGAACGGTTGTGGCGGCAGGAAGGCTTGAAAGTACCGCAGAAACAACCGAAGCGTGGCCGGTTGTGGTTAAATGATGGTTCCTGCGTGCGCCTACGACCTGAGTCCAAGGATCATGTCTGGACTTATGACTTCGTCCACGCCTGTACCCGCGATGGTCGGCCCTTGCGATTATTGACGTTGATTGATGAGTTCACACGGGAGTGTTTAGCCATTGTCGTGGCCCGGCGCTTGGAGAGTACGGATGTCTTAGAGGTGCTGACACGCTTGTTTGTGGAGCGGGCGGTCCCACAGCATCTGCGGTCAGACAACGGTTCGGAGTTCCGCGCCACCGCTGTCCGCGAGTGGTTACAGCGGCTGGGAGTGCAGCCGCTCTATATTGAGCCGGGCAGTCCGTGGGAGAATGGCTACATTGAATCATTCAACGGCAAACTGCGTGACGAACTCTTGAATGGCGAGATCTTCGATACGCTGATGGAAGCGCAAGTCCTCATTGAGCGTTGGCGGCGAGAATATAATACGTGGCGTCCGCATAGTGGATTGGGTTATCGACCACCAGCACCAGAGACCCTTCAACCTTGGCCGCTAGGTTCCGGGGCTTCGCCCCTCCACCTATCTGCCAAGGTTGAAATCCAAGAAAAAGTCGCATAGGGTGTGGTATCAACTATGGGGGCAGGTCAGGATCCCTACTGCTTGGCAGTATGGTGGTATCCGCGCCAGCGTGTCAAGAGCAGCAGAGCCAGTTTCTTTAGTGTGACTATCTTTCAAAATCCAGGCCATCGATCGGTTGGCAGCAGAACAAATGGGTAAAACAAGGGGTTATGGCGGAGTTTGTTGCCAGACGAGACTCCGGGTAGCCCCTACAAAACGGTTTTGTTGACCAAAGAAATCTTTTTGTTGGTCAAAGAATGGACCTGTTGCTTAACAAAATCATTTTGTTACCTATCAAAACTATTTTATTGACCAAAGAAATCGTTTTATTACCTAACGAAATCGATTTATTGCTCAAAGAGCTGGCCTGCTGGCTAACAAAACTGTTTTGTTGACCAGATTTTGGAATAATTTGCTTGTGTCACCGGGGCCACCGGCCAGCTGCCTCCATTTGGAGCAGTTGTTCCAGTCTAGCGCGTATACCGTGTGAGCAGGTACTGGCGGAATTGTTCGTAGTCAACCGGCAGGCGGTCGAAATCTTCGGGCAACTTGTCCAGCGCCGCCAATGCCGCCGGCACTGCCGGTGAGAAACCGAGCAGGCGCTCAATTTCAGCCGGGAACTTGGCTGGGTGCGCCGTTTCCAACACCACGGCCGGTGAATCGCCAAGCGGCTCGGTTGCGATGAAATCCTGAAACCCACGCCACGCCACCGCTCCGTGCGGTTCAAGTAGCAGTTTGTGGTCGTGCCACGCTTGCCGGATCGTCGCCCGAGTTTGCTCATCGGAAACCGAAGTGGAAAACAGTTCACGCCGCATCCGCACCATGTCCGGTGCGCGATGAATCTGGCCGGTCTCATCCATTTGGCCGCCATAAATCGCCACGAGCCGGGCGAGATTGCTCGGATGGCCGACGTTCATGGCGTTCGAGAGGCAGTTGCGTGAGGGCTCAATCTTTTCAGATCGGCCATTCGCAAGAAATTCAGGGAATTCGTTGTTGCCGTTCACCGGCACAACCAGCCGGCGTACCGGCAAGCCCATCTCGCGGGCAAACACCGCCCCCATCATGTCGCCAAAGTTACCGGAGGGAATGGCGATTACCAGTGGTTCGCCCAGCCGCGCCGCAGCGTGAAAATAATAAACGGCTTGCGGCAGCAACCGGCCGATGTTGATCGAGTTGGCGGATGACAGCGGCAGTCCAGCTAGCGCCGGGTCGGCAAAGGCGCGTTTCACCAGTGCCTGACAATCATCGAACTTACCGGCAACGGCGATGGTGCGGATGTTGTCGCGGAGCGTGGTCATCTGTTTGCGTTGCCGGTCGCTGACCTCGTCTACCGGGAACAGTACCAGTACGCGAATACCGGCCACGCCATTGAACGCGCTGGCAACTGCCGAGCCGGTATCACCGCTGGTGGCGGTCAGGATGGTGAGCGACTGGCCGGTTTCGCTAACGAACCGGCCGATGAGCCGGGCCATCATCCGCGCCGCGAAATCCTTGAACGAAGCCGTCGGCCCGCGGTCAAGCCGCATGACGTGGACGTTGCCGTAAACTTTTTCCAGCGGCACCTCGAAGTCGTAGGCGTCAGAGCTGAGTGCGCGGAGCGTGGCGTCGTCCACGATCCCGGCGGCATACCGTCGCAAAACTTCAAAAGCGATTTCGGGATACGACTTGCCGGCGATTTCGGCGAGGGTTAGGCGCGGGAATTTTTCCGGCAGGTACAATCCACGGTCCGGCGCCTGGCCTTGAAGCATGGCTTGGCGCAGATTCACGCACGGCGCGACGCCGTTGGTGCTGTAAAATGTGAGCGGTTTCACGGGCGCAGAGTAAAGTTTGCTCGCCGCGAAGTCAACTCGCAGCGACCGCGTTAATCCCGCAGGATGGTGAGCGGCTTGCCGGCAAGATGCCGGGCGCGAGCCGGGATTTCAGTGGGCAACGTGACGCCGGTCACGTTGGTTAAATAATACGAGCAGTCGGTCAGGTTTGTGGTGCCGGGTGGTTGGATGCTTTTGCCCGAGATAACATTGCCGTACTCGAAATGTCCACCGGCAATCAGCCGGTAACCAGAGGGATTGAAGAGCAGCGAGAGCTTGCCGGTAAAGGTTTCGTTGCCGACGAAGTTCTGATTGCTTGCGGTGTGGTCGGTCATGTAGATACCGTAACTTTCGGCGCGGTTACGGAAGAAGGTGTTCAATGGTCCGTTGGCATTGTGCGAGTCGTCAATCCAGATGTGCTGGCAGAGATTACCCTCGAACAGATTCGCATATGGGTAATTCCCGTGGACGGTAATGTCACTGGAGACTTCGGACGGGAACTCGGTGCGAAGCGGTTCACACGAATAGTTGTAGCCAAAGACATTGCCGTTGGCGCCGAGTTGCACGAGCATTGAGTGGCGAAGGTGTTGGAAGATGTTGTCTTCGATCCGGCATTCACCGGTTTGATATTGCAATCTAACGCCGTACCCAGACCCGCCACCGCCATAGAACCACGCGTGATGGAAGTAATTGCTAGTGACGCTGATCTGCGTGCTGTGGTCAATTGCGATGTGGCCACCGAACGTGTTTGCGCTTTCGACACCGCGCATCCAGCATCGGGCGGCGTAGTTGAAAAAGACAGTGTAGATGTTTGCCCGGGCGGTGTCGGTACCGGCAATCGCTCGGTCGATCTTGAGGTTTTCAATGCCAACTTCGGTGACGGGATTGATTTTGCGGATGACCGGGTTTTGACTGGCTTGGTAGGTGATTCGCAACGGGCGTTCCAATGTCAGCGTTTTGCCGGTAATGGCGGTGATGCGCAAAATCTGGCCGACGGTTTGCGCCGCCCATTTGCTCGCGCCCCATGCTGGATCATTGTCTTCCCGGATTTCGGCATAGTCGTCGACAGCGAAGGCGCGGCTGTCAGTCACGTCGAGCGACCGGGAATGAATCGTGTAGCCGCCGGTAACTGGTTGGTATTGTTCTTTCTGCGCCGCCGTAACGTTGATGCAGTAGCCGAGATTATCCCAGCGCAACGTGGTAGTGGCCGAACTCTCGCCGCGCAGGACGACGCCAGGCGGTAAGTTGATGGCGGTATGGAACAGATACGTGCCGGCCGGTAAGTAGACGACGCCGGGCGCGTTGCTTAACGAGTGAATTGCAGCGATGACGGCGGCGAAATCGTTAGTCGTGTGGAAGTCGCGGACGTTGACAATTTTAGCCGGTGACGGAATTCTACCTGGGTAACCGGAATTCTGCCAAGATTCGTTGAACGTGCGCTCGACAGGAATAATTTGCGCAGCCTGACCGGTCGCGACCGTAAGCAGTAATAGCAGTAGGCGTCTCAAATTTTGGTGCCGGGCGCGATGATGGCGTTTTTCGGGATGACGACGATGCCGTCACGGATGTAGTAGTTCGGGCCATCGGCGTCGGGTGCGCCGAGTTTGCTGGTGATGGTGACACCTTCGCCGATGTGGACATTCTTATCAATGATGGCGCGTTCGATTTTCGTGCCGCTGCCGATGCTCATGTGTGGCATGGTGACCGAGTCTTCGGCGGCGTTATCAC
>JBAXAT010000042.1:0-8292 GCA_037142335.1 Verrucomicrobiota bacterium
CGTGAAGCATGTCTTTGATTTCTTTTTCCGTCACACCGTCGAAGACCGGCGACGTAAAGTTAAAACCAAGCGCTTTCGCAGCCACACCAAGGTGCGTTTCTAAAACCTGACCGACGTTCATACGGCTCGGCACACCAAGCGGATTCAACACAATATCTACCGGCTGACCGTCCACCAAAAACGGCATATCTTCTTCCGGTAGGATTTTCGCAATGACACCCTTGTTACCGTGACGGCCGGCCATCTTGTCACCAACGCCAAGCTTGCGCTTGCTGGCGACATAAACCTTCACCTGCTTAATAATCCCTGGTTCGACATCCTCACCGGAGTCAATTTGCTCAGTCTTACGGTCATGCTCCAATTCCATCTCACTGAACCGGTGCTCAAACTCGCCAATAATCTCGCGAATCTTAATCCTAATCGGTGACGGATCGATTTCAACTCTGTCATACACACTCGCAAGTTTGCGAAGCAGTGTCTTGGTAATCTTACGATTGGCCGGGATGATAATTTCCCCGGTCTCACTGTTAACCACATCGAGTGGGATTTTTTCACCGAGCAGAATGTTTGATAACTTATCAGTCAGCTCTTCCCGTAGTTCCGTGGATTTGGTCTTGTAATCTTCCTCAATGGTCTTGCGTTGCCGCCGCAGTTCAGTCTGCGTAAACTTTGGCTTGGTCAACTCATTCCGAGATGACACCTTCACGTCCATTACAATCCCATAGGTACCGGATGGCACACGCAGGGAAGTGTCCTTCACGTCAGCAGCCTTTTCGCCAAAGATTGCGCGGAGCAAACGCTCTTCCGGCGCGAGTTCGGTCTCGCCTTTCGGTGTAATTTTGCCTACCAGAATTTCACCGGGCTTAACTTCCGCGCCAATTCGAATAACGCCGTCGTGACCGAGGTTCTTTAATGCTTCCTCGCCGACGTTCGGGATATCGCGTGTAATTTCTTCGGGTCCGAGCTTTGTGTCGCGCGCGCCACACTCGTATTCTTCGATGTGGATTGAGGTGTAGGTATCTTCCTTGACGAGCTTCTCGTTAACTAGAATAGCGTCTTCGAAGTTGTAACCGCACCACGGCATGAACGCGACAAGCACGTTACGTCCTAGAGCGAGTTCTCCGCCTTCGCAAGCTGGGCCGTCAGCCAAGACTTGGCCTTTTTTGATTTTTTCGCCCACCGCGACAATCGGCTTCTGATTGAAACAGGTGCCAGCATTGGAACGCATGAATTTGCGCAGCTCGTAGACCCAAATATGATTCTCGGGGTCCGTAATCAACTTGCGCTTGCCATCCGGCATCTCGCCGTCTTTCGTGATAACAATTTGTTGCGCTGTGACCGATGCCACAATACCGGCTTCATCCGCAAGTACGCAAACCTTCGAGTCGCGTGCGATTAGCCCTTCGAGACCTGTGCCCACAAACGGCGCTTCGCTGACTAACAGCGGAACTGCTTGGCGCTGCATATTTGATCCCATCAACGCACGATTAGCGTCGTCGTGTTCGAGGAATGGAATCAGACCAGCGGCTACTGAGACAAGCTGCTTCGGCGACACATCCATATAATGGACCCGCTCCGGCTCGACTTCGATAAAGTCGCTTTTGTACCGGCACGATGCTTTTGCAGTTTGGAAATTACCACGCGCATCTACTACGATATTCGCCTGCGCGACGACATAATTCTCTTCTTGGTCAGCTGTCAAATAATCGATTTGTTCAGTAACCCGACCGTCTTTAACCTTCCGGTAAGGCGTTTCAATAAAGCCGAATTCGTTGATCCGGCAATAAATAGACATTGCGCTAATCAAACCGATATTTGGGCCTTCAGGCGTTTCAATTGGGCAGATACGTCCGTAGTGCGATGGATGCACATCACGAACTTCAAATCCAGCCCGATCCCGCGAGAGGCCACCCGGTCCAAGTGCAGAAAGTCGCCGCTTATGGGTCATTTCGCTAAGCGGATTAGTCTGGTCCATAAACTGACTGAGCTGACTGCGACCAAAGAAATCACGAATGACCGCCGAAAGCGCCTTAGGATTGACGAGCGCCTGCGGTGTCATGGCATTGGTGGTCACATCAAAAAGCGTCATACGCTCTTTGACAACCCGCTCTGTGCGTGCGAGACCGACCCGGCATTGGTTGGCAAGCAATTCGCCAACTGCCCGCAACCGGCGGCTACCGAGATGATCGATATCATCCACTGAACCTTCGCCCTTGCGTAAATTCGCAACGTACCGGATTGCTTCAATTAAATCTTCTTTTTCAAGAATTCGATTTTCAAGGTCAACAGTCCGGTTGAGCTTCTGATTAATCTTGTAACGTCCAACGCGCCCGAGGTCATACCGTCGCGCATCGAAAAATAAACGTTTAATCAAAGCATTGGCGTTAGCCACTGTGGGCGGATCGCCTGGACGCAACCGACGATAAATATCTTTGAGAGCTTCTTCAGTGTTCTTGCACGGATCTTTTTTAAGGCACTTGATAATGACACCATCATCAATGGCGGTGTCCACGATTTTGATTTTTTCGATACCAAGTTCGTGTAGTTGACGGCAGATGTTTTTAGTCAAAGGCTCGAAGGCGCGCGCAACAACCACGCTTTTTTCCTTGTCCATAATGTCGGCGACGAGCACTTTTGTGCTTTCTTCTTCACCAACTGTAAAGTCTTTCAACTTCACTTCTTCAATCTGATAGAAAAGCTTGAGAATATCTTCATCGCTGCCATAGCCAAGCGTCCGCAGGAATGTCGTAACCAAGAATTTCCGGCGGCGATGACGACGGTCGAGATAGACGTTGAGTAAATCGTTTTGGTCAAACTGACATTCGAGCCACGTTCCGCGATCCGGAATAATCCTGAATCCATACAACACTTTACCTGAAGTGTGAATACTCGACTCGAAACAGATACCTGGCGAGCGATGGAGCTGACTGACGATAACGCGCTCGGCACCGTTGATAACAAAACTACCGGACGGCGTCATGAGCGGGACTTCACCCATGTAAACTTTCTCTTCCTTCGTGCCGTTGGCATCTTTGAGACGGAAGGTAACGTGCAACGAGGCGCTGTAGGTGATGCCTTCGCGCAGCGAATCCAACCACGACAGCTTGATGTCGCCGATTTGATAATCCACGAAATCAAGCGTTGCCTGACCGTCGTAGCTTTCGATGGGGAACACTTCCCTGAAGACAGTTTGCAAGCCGACGCTTTTCCGCCGACTAACCGGCACGTCTGCCTGCAAAAACTCCTTATAGGACTCGATCTGTGCCTCAATTAATTGAGGCGGCTCGATCACGTCACCCAACTTGCCGTAATATTTACGCTCGCGCATTCGTTTGTTCCTCGGCCTTGCGGCCGGTTAAGTTTAGGTCAGGGCGAGGCGTACCTCGCCCCGACCGGTACAACGGGAACTACTTCAACTCGACTTTGGCACCGGCAGCTTCGAGCTTCTTCTTAAGCTCTTCTGCTTCTTCCTTGCTGGCGCCTTCTTTCACAGTTTTGGGTGCGCCTTCTACCAAGTCCTTAGCTTCTTTCAAACCAAGGCTGGTGGCGGCACGAACTTCTTTGATAACGCCAATCTTGTTTGCGCCCGCTTCCTTAAGCACGACGTCAAACGTGGTCTTGACTTCCGCAGCCGGAGCTGCAGCGCCGGCGGATGGAGCTGCAGCTGCTGCGACCGGAGCCGCGGCGCTGACGCCCCATTTTTCTTCCAATTTTTTCGAGAGCTGCGCGGCTTCAATCACCGTCAACCCACTTAACTGTTCTACGATTTGATCTAGATTTGCTGCCATGACTCTATCTGCCTTTCTTGGTCTCGTCGTGGCGCGAAGCCTCGCGCCGTTTCGTCCCAGAAGCCCCCGGGACGACGAGGAACCGGTTGGTTGCTCTGCTTATGCAGCCCCGCCAGCGGCGGCTGGGGCTGGTTTGTCCGCGTACGCTTTGATCACACGGGCAAGTTGACTGGCTGGCGCGCCGAGCACGACGGCAATACGCGTGGCCGGTGTTTGGAATAGGCCAATGAGTTGCGCCCGTAACACGTCCAATGGAGGCAACTCCGCTACTGCGTCCACGTCGGAGGGCTGCAACATCTGCTTACCCATCGCGCCTAATTTCACCTTGTTTTTTTCGCTGGCCTTGGTGAACTGCTTTAAAATCTTCGCGGTCGCACTTATATCGGCTTTAGCGCCACCAATGACAATGGCCGTCATCCCGGCCAACACGTTGTCAAACTCCCCGAGGCCGGCTTCCTTTGCGGCATGCCGGAGCATTGTGTTCTTAACGACGTGACATTCAGCGTGCGCTGCGCGCAGCTGTTTGCGCAACGTGGCGAACTCCGTCACCGTCATTTTCGTGTAATCAGTAATCAGCACAAACGGCGATGCGCCGATCTGCTTACTTAATTCATCAACAATTAGTTTCTTTTCAGCTCTCATGTTTTCCTGACCAGCTTAATTGGTGCTCGGTGCAAATTCGTGCGTGTCAATACTCAGCCCGGGGCTCATCGTGCTTGCCAGTGTACAGCTTCCGATAAACTTACCCTTGGAACTCGCCGGTTTAGCGTGCGTTAACGCGCTAATAATCGCCCGCGCATTTTCCTCAATCGCCTTCGCCTCAAACGACAACTTGCCAAATGCAACGTGTATATTACCGGCCTTGTCCATCTTGAATTCGACGCGACCGGCCTTGACTTCCTTAATGGCTTTCGCCACATCGTCGGTCACTGTGCCAGTCTTTGGATTAGGCATCAGTCCTTTCGGACCGAGTTGCTTGCCGAGCTTACGGACTTCCTGCATCGCTTCCGGTGTTGCAACCGCAACATCGAAATCAGTCCAACCGCCCTGCACTTGCTTAACCAATTCTTCCATACCAACTTGATCCGCACCGGCAGCCTTCGCTGCCTCAGCTGCCGCGCCTTTGGCAAATACCACTACGCGCACCTTCTTGCCGGAACCGTGCGGCAACGCACACGTACCGCGCACCATCTGATCGCTTTGCTTCGGATCTACACCGAGTTTAAAATCTAGTTCGACCGTCTCGTCGAATTTCGCCTTGGGCAGCATTTTTAACAACTCGACCGCTTCGCAAAGTTTGTAATTGCGCGTCTGGTCCACCAATTTTAGCGCTGCTATGTAACGTTTACCGTGCTTTGCCATTTCCTTTTTCCTTTGCTGCGGTTCTAACGGCCATCTGACTGACGACCTCCCGCGTTAGTTAAACTAATCGATGACGTCAATGCCCATGCTGCGCGCAGTACCGGCAATAATCCGGCAGGCACCCTCATCACTCTTGGCGTTTAGGTCGGCCATCTTCGTCTTGGCAATTTCCAAAACCTGTTTCTTCGTTACCTTACCAACCTTATTGCGGTTCGGCTCCCCACTAGCTGTCGCAATGCCAGCGGCTTTCTTCAACAGCACACTTGCTGGAGGCGACTTCAAGATGAACGAGAACGTCTTGTCTTTGTAAACGGTAATAATCACTGGCAAGATGGTGCCAGTTTGTTTCTGTGTTGCGGCATTAAATTCTTTGCAGAACGCCATGATATTGACGCCCTTCTGACCGAGTGCCGGACCGACCGGTGGCGCCGGATTTGCCTGACCGGCCGGAATCTGCAATTTAATCATACCGGTAATTGGTTTACCTGCTGCTGCCATATTATGCCCTTTCTACTTGCCAATACTCCAGTTCGACCAAAGTCGAACGTCCGAAAATTGAAACTGAAATTTTCAGTTTGCCACGGGACGGATCAATTTCGTCAATCACGCCCGTAAAGTTTTGGAATGGTCCGTCCGTAACCTTAACCGTCTCGCCCTTTTCAAACGCTACCTTCGGTGTAGCCTTGTCCTGCCGTTCCTCAATTTGAGAGAGAATGCTATTGACTTCATCTGGTTTTAGCGGCACTGGTTTAGCTCCACCAATGAAACCAATAAGACCGGGCGTGTCCTGAACGAAGTACCAAGCCCGCTCGATTAATTGATTCTTCTCATCAAGCAGCTTCATGTGGATGAGAATATAGCCAGGGTAAAACTTGCGTAGCGTTTCTTTCTTCTTGCGGTTCTTGACTTCCGCAATTCGCTCCATCGGAATCAACACTTCTTTGATGAGGTCGGCAACCTCATCAATCTTAAGTCGCTTTTCAATACTGTCCTTGACCTTCTGCTCTTGGCCGGACAGCGTGTGTAAAACAAACCACTGGAAATCGGATTTTTTCTCTTGTTCAACCATGATTCTTTCTTACGCCGACTTAGTCAGGATCCCGATAGTCTTGACGAATACTAAGTCCGCCACTGCCACAAACACACCGAGAATCAACATCGTCACGATTACAACAAGCGTTGAGTCCAATAATTCCTTGCGAGTCGGCCATGCGGATTTTTTTAATTCCGTGATGACCTCAGCAAAAAACGCTTTCGTTTTGATGACAAGATTCGGATTTTTAATTTCGTCCATTAATTATCTCGTGTACTGATCATGGCTGGCACGCCAGGAGGGACTTGAACCCCCAACCTACGGTTTTGGAGACCGTCGCTCTGCCAATTGAGCTACTGGCCTAATATTCTTAACTCTTCTCTCACTCTATAATTTTAGTAACAACACCAGCACCAACGGTACGCCCACCTTCTCTAATTGCAAACCGTACTCCTTCTTCCATCGCAATCGGGGCAATTAAATGTACATTCATCTTGGTATTATCCCCTGGCATAATCATCTCTACGCCTTCTGCCAATATAACTTCTCCTGTTACGTCGGTAGTTCTAAAGTAAAACTGTGGACGATACCCTTTAAAAAATGGAGTATGACGACCACCTTCTTCTTTAGATAAAACATATACTTCTGCTTCAAACTTCTTATGTGGTGTTATTGTCCCTGGTTTCGATAATACTTGTCCCCTTTCTACGTCATCTTTCTTAGTACCACGTAATAAAACCCCTACATTATCTCCTGCTCTACCCTCGTCTAGTAACTTCCTAAACATCTCTACCCCTGTACAGGTGGTCTTTTGAGTAGCTCTTATACCTACTATCTCTACTTCTTCTCCTACTTTTATTATCCCTCGTTCTATTCGACCAGTCACTACTGTGCCTCGGCCAGATATAGAAAACACATCTTCTATCGGTAATAAAAATGGCTTGTCTGTTTCTCTCTTCGGTATTTCAAAATAATTATCCATAGCTTCAACTAGCTTTACTATAGATTTTTCCCCTAAGTCGCTATCCTTATCTCCCTCTAAACCTTTTAATGCTGAACCAACAATAATCGGAATCTCATCCCCTGGAAAATCGTAGCTACTTAATAATTCTCTTACTTCCATTTCTACTAAATCTAATAGCTCTTTATCATCAACCATATCTGCTTTGTTAAGAAATACCACTATCTTTGGTACCCCAACCTGTCTGGCTAATAATATATGCTCTCTCGTTTGTGGCATCGGTCCATCCGCTGCTGATACAACCAAAATAGCTCCATCCATTTGAGCAGCTCCAGTTATCATGTTCTTTACATAGTCTGCATGTCCAGGACAATCAACGTGAGCATAATGTCTTTGTTTAGAACGATACTCAACATGAGATGTAGATATCGTTATACCTCTTTCTCTTTCTTCTGGAGCTTTATCTATCTCTGCAAAATCTATTTTCGCTCCACCATATATCGCCATTACACTAGTTAATGCTGCAGTTAATGTGGTCTTACCATGATCAACATGCCCAATAGTACCAACATTTATATGCGGCAAATCTCTTTCAAATTTAGTTTTTACCCCAGATGACATTAAATTTCTCCCAAATAAAATTTTTACAGCCCACAACCGGGATCGAACCGGTGACCTCTTCCTTACCAAGGAAGTGCTCTGCCCCTGAGCTATGTGGGCAAACATTTTGGAGCGGGCGATGGGAATCGAACCCACGCTATCAGCTTGGAAGGCTGAAGTTCTACCATTGAACTACGCCCGCACTAAACCACCTATAATGAACACAGTTGAGTTTTTGGTATTCTAAAAAACACCAAAAACTCAACTGTGTTCAGTCTATAAAACTTCTTTTGGAGAGAGTAGGATTCGAACCTACGAAGGCAGAGCCGGCAGATTTACAGTCTGCTCCCTTTGGCCGCTCGGGAATCTCTCCATTAAACTACAAATATCTAAAACTAACTTATAAAAATTACATATAACTTAAAGCTATAACGCGATATTCTTTCATGGTAGAGACAATAAAGTCAAGAAATAAAGCTGGCGACAGGATTTGAACCCACGACCGGCTGATTACAAATCAGCTGCTCTACCAACTGAGCTACGCCAGC
>JBAXAT010000043.1:0-8276 GCA_037142335.1 Verrucomicrobiota bacterium
CCCACCGGCAAGCAGTCGCCGCGGCAGAGACGAAATCCATTGAAGAGCAACTCAAGACCATCGCGGAACACGCCGGGCCGGGCGTTGCGGCTAACACCGCCCGCAACCTCGAACGCAATCTCACCTTGAGCCGCGAGAATGTTGAAAAGGTTCTCACCAACCAGCCGTCCGCTGAATCTCTCAAAGTCCCGGCAGGACAATTACAGCGCAGTGTCGAGAACGCCTCCGAGGCTATGCGCAATGCCGGTCGCGAACTCGACCAGCGTGCCGATGCAGCCCGCAAGGCACTTCAAGATCAAACTGGGACCGCCGCCGACGCCGTTGCCAAAATCGCGGCCAAACCGGAAAATCTGCAGTCTACTACCGAGCAACTAAAAGATCGTGCCGCGCTGGAGGAACGCCGGCCACACGCGGATGCGCCATTCGTCGCGGCCATCGGGAAGACTGCGGACGCTCTGGACGCCTTGCAGGATGTTACCCGCACAAACGCCGTGGCCGCAGCCAAAGCCATTGAATCCGCATTGCGCAAACTCGAAGTCGGCCATGCGCTCGACGAACAAGTTGCCGGCTTGCACCAACTCGCCGCCCAGGAACGTTGGGAAAAGCCGGTAGCGACGAGCGACTGGCAAACTCAGCAACAACAGATGCAGTCGCTCCCGCAACAACTCGCACGCGCACAACTGCCGGTGGACGCAAAACGCGCCGTGGAAAATGCGGTCAAGAGTCCAACCGTTCAGCAGATCAACAACGACATCGCGCAGCGTCAAACCGACCCACTCTCCCTCAATAAGGTGGCAGAACCTTTAGCCAAACTGGCCGGCGAAATGGCGCAGGCCAAGCAACAACTCCAACCGGCGATGGAGCAAGCCCGAGCTGAGATCGAGAAGTACACACCGGCATTGAGCGACCGCTTGGCCGGCTTGGCTCGGGTCGCGGAGAAGTTAGAGAACGAGACGATCGCGCAGACCCGACAACCCGATGCGAACCAAATTCAGAATCTTGCCGACGCACAACAGCGGTTGGATAACCGGGTCGAGGATGTGAAAGACGCGTTGCGACGCGATGCGAGCGCACAGAGTCTCGGCACAGACGAGGGTCGGGCCCGGGCGCGCGATGCCGATGACGCGGCCGCGATGTTGCGTCAGCCGACGCCGAACGCAAATGACTTACTGCAACATGCTGCCAAGGCCGCGCAGCCTGAACCAGATTTGAAAGCCGCCGCCGCGCAACAAGGCAAATTGGCTGACGACTTAAAGTTGCTTGCCGAGCACTACAAGAACACCGAAGCCGGTCAGCCTGACGCGACGCGCGCGGCGTTGCGAGATGCGGAGAAGGAGTTAGGCTTAAAGCCGACACTCGACGCCGAGTACGCCAAAGCACAAGCACTGGAGCATCTCGCCGGGCTCACGCCACAGGAGCAGTTGGCGGAACTGGAAAGTGCTCTCCCCAACAGCAAGCCGATGCGCCGCGAGTTGAGCGACATTGCCAAAGACACACTGCAATCGGCGGCGGCTGATTTACAGAAGTCAGCCGACAAGGAGCGGCAGATTGCGCAGCAACCGGTGATTGAACAAGTCAAGCGCATCGCGGAGGAAGCGCAGAAGATCGCGCGGCAGGATTTGCCGACGGTTGCCAAACAAGCCGGTGAGATTGCTAAACCGGAACTCAATAATGCCGGACAAAAACTCGCTAGTGTCGCGCAGAATCTGCCGCAAGATGCACTGAAGCCACCGGAACAATTGGCCCAGGCAATTCAGAACCAAGTCGCGCCGTTGCTCCAAGCCGCGACCGATCTGAACAAAGCCGCCACCAAACTTGAACAAGACGCGCAACAGAAGACCAACAACGTCAGTGCGGCGGCAGCCAAGCAAGCGCAGCAGGCCAGTGATAAAGCCCAGCAACTGGCGCAAAAAGCCGGTCAGTTAGCCACGGGCTTAAACCCGGCCACACCCCAGGAACAGGCTAAACACATTGCCGAAGAGACAAAGAAACTGGCCGAGCAAGCCTTACCGGCCGTTGCTGCGAAAGCCGGTGAGACTGCCAAACCGGAGCTCACGGCTGCCGGCGAGAAGTTGGCGAGCGTCGCACAGGACTTGGCGAAGCCAACGGAGCAACTCGCCAAGGCGTTGCAGAGTCAGGTCGCGCCGTTGCAGCAAGCCGCTGCCGATCTGAACAAAGCTCTCGACAAACTCGCGCAAAAAGCCGCCGCGGCTATGCAAGAAGCGCTGGCGAACAAAGGGAATCCCGAACTAGCCAAGCAGGCTCAAGCCGCGGCTCAACAGGCGCAGGGCGCTCAATTGGAGGCCAAGGAGGCCGGCCTACTGGCTTCGCTGCTGGCGCAAATGGCCAACCAACTGGCCGACGCGTTGGATGAAGCCAAGATAGCGAAGGCTGTCACACCAAGCCCGACCGCTGAGCAAGCCAAGCAGCTTGCCGCTGCGGCCCAGAAGCTCGCCCGGCAAGACTTACCGGCCCTGACTCAGCAAGCCGGTCCGACTGCCAAACCGGAACTCACAGCTGCCGGCCAGAAGTTGGATGCCGTCGCGCAGAACGTCCCACAAGATTTCTCTAAGCCACCGGAGCAACTCGTTCAGCAGATGCAGAATCAAGTCGCGCCGTTACAACAAGCCGCATCCGATCTCAACAATGCCGCTGGCAAACTCGGCCAAGTCGCTCAAGCCGCCCAACAGAAAGCCGACGCTGCGGCTCAATCAGCCCAACAAGCAAAAGCCAACAACGCCGGTGAGGCAGCGGTCAAACAAGCTGAGGCTGCCCAGCAACAGAGCCAAGCCGCCGCCCAACAGGCCCAGGCGGCGCAACAGAAAGCTCAGCAAGCGAGTCAACAAGCCGGTCAACTCGCGCAGCAAGCCGGACAGTTGGCTGCCGCGTTGAACCAAGCCAAACCTCAAATGCAGGCCATCGCACAACAACCCGCCATCGCCGAAAACGTGCGCGATGCCGGAACTGATGTTGCGCGGGCCGGCCGGCACGAAGGCCGGCTCGGTCAGGAGGAAACCAGCAAGGAATTACAGCAGCTCGGACAGCAGATCGAACAACAGACCGGCGCCCAAGTTGCGGAAGCTGCCGACGCGATGGCACAGGCGAATTCACCGGCCCAAGTTCAAGCGGCTGCCAAGAATGCGCACGACGCGATCGAATCACCACTGAATGATCTCAACTCGGCACTCCAACAATCGCCGCCACCACCCGGTAATGCTACGCCGTCGCAAGAAACTTCGAGCCAACTTGCCGCCGCACCGGAAGAGGCGGCGAAGTGGATGGCGCGCGCGTTGGACAGCCTCGATGCAGCCTTGAGTCCATCCGCTCCAGCGCCCGAAGGTCAATCAACTCAAGCGGCGCAGAACGCAGCAGCCCAAGCTGCCAAATCGGCGGCTCAAGCCCAAGCCGGTACGATGATGGCCGCACGCAGCCAAGGTATGTCTCCGGGTGAGCAATCACTGCCTCAAGGCACGAGCGCCGGTGGCGGTCTGGCCGGTAAAGCTTCCGGTACTGAAACGACTCCTCTACCGGAACTTAATCCGACCGGCGGTAATTGGGGAAAGCTCCCGCCAAAACTCGCGCGCGATTTGATGGACTCGCAACGCGAAGGCGTCAGCGGTCAGTATCGCGAGATGGTGGAGATGTATTTCCGTGCACTCGCTGACAAAGCCCGTGAGAAACAGCCATGAAATATTTTTTACTTGGTTACTTGTTACTGAGTGGATTGCGACCGGTTTTGAGCGCAGACGAAATCAGTTCACGCCCGTCAGTGGTCATGGAAAAAGCTGTCACGCGTGGCATCGAGTTTCTGATTTCACAACAGCAAACCAACGGGGCAATCGTGAACGCTCCGCCTCCGAACCAGTCGAACGCCCACGCCTTGACCGGCTTGTCGATTATGGCCATGACGGCAGCCGGCCATCGTCCGACGGACGACACGCCGGCCGGACACGCCTTGCGCAAGGCGCTGGACTATATCCTCGATCCCAAGCGCCAGAGCACCAGCAAAGAAAACCCCGGGTATTACGGTGACGGCGATGACTCACGCATGTATGGCCACGGTATCGTAACACTCATGTTAGCCGAGATGGTGGGCATGGGCGTTGACGCGCGCCAAGACGAAGTGATTCGTGATCGCTGTCAGAAGGCCATCGATTTGATCGTCCGCTCCCAGAAAGTGAAAAAGAACGAAACATTTAAAGGCGGCTGGCGCTATCACCCCACGGCGATTGACGCGGATCTCTCAGTCACCGTCTGGCAAGTCATGGCGTTGCGCGCCGCCAAGAATGCCGGCCTGACTGTGCCGAAGGAGTCGATCGATGCCGCCGTGGCTTACATCAAGCGTAGTTACTACTCCAAACGTGATCCCACCGGCCGCATTCTCGACCTCAAGAGCGCGTTCGCCTACCAACCCGGCGGCGGGCCCTCGTATTCGACTGCGGCGGAAGGTTTGCTGGCGCTGCAGGTGTGCGGCGAGTACGACGCACCGGAATTAAAAGGTACGGTGGAATGGTTACGCCTGAACAAGCTGAAAAACTCCTCCGTTGGCTATTTCTACTATGGCACCTATTATTTCGCGCAGGGCATGTACCAACAAGGTGGCTCAGTCGCCGACGAAGCCCGGCACCTCGTCGAAAACTTGTTGCTCGCCGAACAAAAAGAAAACGGCCGGTGGCAAAGTCAAGAAGGTTCGGGATCGCCAGTTTACGGCACCGCGATGGCAATCCTGAGCCTTTCCGTCCGCCACCACTTCATGCCGATTTACCAAAGATAAGTCTCGGCCGCAGTTCGACCAATAGTTGTCAGTCAAGCGACCGGTACTGGATAGCTTCAAAATATATTGCAATTAGGATTGTTGTCGCGTTGCCGGTCTGCTGGTCCAGCCTAAATTGGGACGAGGAAGTGATCAAAGTGGATCGAGAAAGAATTTTGGGTGGAAAAGAAGATTGCACCTCACGCTCTAAAGGGGGGGCGCAATCCTTGAAAGTTGGTGGGCACGGTCGGACTTGAACCGACAACCCGCTGATTAAGAGACGAAAAAAGGCACTTCCAGCAGCTTCCAATCTACTACACCCGCCCTCCAGCAACCGAATTCTTATCAACGCCTTATATCAAATTCAGGCTCATTTGCAGTTGGTTGAAAATCGACGAAACCGCTTGGTTTAGGTGGTATACTAAGTGGTATACCTTCCGAAAAATCTGCCGATGCAACGTATCCGACTGAGCGACCACGTTGGACCGCGTTGTTGCTGAGTTAGTTGATGTGTTGTCATGGGGCTGAAACGCTTTATTCGTCGGTGCGGGATGAGGGAAGGATTGTGACTCGGAATGATTAAAATTCGCTCGATTACCTGTTCGCGGGCAGAAAACGCAATTCGCATCAACAAATCGGGTCGTAGGACGGAAGAATTAAACTTGTGGACAACCTCGGAGATGATAATTTGACAGCAAATGAACCTCAACCGCCAGCGATGGCCGCCGGTATAGGTCATATGGAAAATGTCGAATAATCTGGGACAAAGTTGAACATGAACCTGACCTTTATTCTCATTGCAGTGGCTAGCATCTTTGGTTGGCGCACCGACGGCACGGGCCGGTACCCCGATGCCAAACCACCCATCGAATGGGCACCCGGCACAAATATCGTCTGGGCCACGAAACTGACAAACTGGAGCAATGCCTCGCCGGTCTTGGCCGGTGACCGGCTGTTTGTCTGCGTCGAACCGACAACCCTCATCTGCGTCAACGCCGCCGACGGCAAGATTCGCTGGGAGCGCACGAATACCTACGCCGATGCCTTCCCGGCGGATGCCGCGCAGATTCGCGAGGCGCAGCAGCAGGCTGAGGTTTTGCTGAAAGAGTTGGGCGAAGCCGAGAAGGCAGCCCAAGCTTTGAAGAAGAAATGTAAGGATGCGCCCGACGACAAGGAGTTGGCCGAGCAGGAAACCACGGTGACCGGCAAGATGGATGGGCTCAAGAAACGTTTAGCCGCGTTCGCCCAATGGCGCCTGCCGGCAACACACAGCTCCACCGGTCACAGTTCCGGCACGCCGGTCACTGACGGCAAGTTTGTTTACGCGCTGTTCGGGAATGGCCTTGCCGCTTGTTACGACGTCGATGGCAACCGGCAATGGATCAAGCTCGTCGAAAAGCCGACCGCAGGCTGGGGCCAAAGCTCCTCACCGGTCTTGGTGGACAGCAAATTAATTCTACTCATCCACTCGCTCCACGCACTCGACGCCCAGACCGGTGACCCGCTCTGGCGCGCCGCCTCGAAACAGCGTTGGGGCTCACCGGTCGTCACACGCATCGGCCAGTTGAACGTCGTGGTCACACCTGGCGGTGATGTCGTCCGCGTCAGTGATGGCAAAGTTTTGGTGACCGGTTTTGTCGCACTCGAATACAACGCGCCCATTGTTGATGCCGGGATTGTCTATTTTATCCAGAATGACGGCAAAGCCGTGAAACTTGTGCCGGACGATGACGGCGTGAAGGCGGAAACGCTTTGGACGACCAACCCGAAAAAGGAACGCTACTACTCATCGCCGGTCATGCATAAGGGTTTGCTCTACGCCATCAACCAGAAGGCGGAATTCAGCGTCATCGACGCCGCGACCGGCACGGTGGTTTATGAACAAAAACTTGCACTGACTGGCATACCTTACTCCAGCATCACACTGGCCGGCGGACATCTTTACGTGAGCAGCGAAACCGGGACGACCATCGTGCTCGACCCTGGCCGCGAACCGAAAGAAATTGCCCGCAACACACTTGGTAAGTTCCGCAGCACTCCGGTATTCGAGGGCGAGCGGATGTTCCTCCGCGCGTTTGACCAACTGTATTGCGTCGGCAAGCCTTGATTACATGGCGGGGAGTGTGCTCCACTAGTCACATCATCCGACGGACCGTATTCGACGTAACTCCGGTCAGCCCCTTCTGCGTTGGTGATCCCTGTACTGTGTAAAAACTCATCCGCTCCAAAGTAATGGAACGTTTCAGTACAGGATAGCCACTCAAAAACTATCGCCACCACGCGCACAAGTTTGTCCCGTTCTACCTACCCCTAGTTGATGCTACAGATTATGCGCCTTTTTTGATTTCAAGTAGATTAGGTGGGACGAAGCGCCAGAACTGTGCGACCAAGGTTGAATGGTCTATGATGTAGGCGGGTGATACCCCACACTTATGCAGTTGCCACGTATCCAACAGAGCCTGTCTCCTTGGCGCAGGTACGCTGTTAGGCAACACTAGGCACTTTGACAGCAGCATTGCTCACCACAAATTCGGGTCGGCGCACGAACTTTACAACGCTTCACTTGATATCCACCTTTTCGCCACTACAGCGGTGCGAGAAATAACCGCCTCCGAAATTTGGTGTAACCTAACTAAATGCCAGCATTTTACGAAGTTTTAGAAAAGACGCCTTAGCTTTAGCAAAACGCTGCCTTCAGCCACTCGGCCACCTCCCCGCAGCAAACAGTGTCTGTGCAATACCAAGCCGTGCATGGCTTGGTAAATTCTTTGTACGCAAACGTGTTGCCGGGCTTGACAACTGCTGCTAGATGTAACTGGTACAACGCCATGACGATAAAATCCATCCGCCTCACTTTTATGATTTTCACGGTGGCGCTTGGTGTCGTTGCGTTTTACTTTGTTTTCCAAACTTCCAGACCGCCAATGCCGGAACGCTTACCGGGCATGGATCGGCAAAACCAAACTGAACCCGTCACCGAAACCACGCCGTTCGCGAAAAGCCAATTCACAACCGGCACCGGCAAACCTGGCACAATTCCCGGCGAATGGCCGGGATTCCGCGGAGCGAAAGGCGACAACCTCGCCGCCGGCACTGCGCCGCTCGCCCGGCAATGGAAAGAACTTTGGCGCGTTGACCTCGGCGAAGGTTATGCCGGCGCCGCCGTCCGCAACGGTCGGGTCTACGTTCTCGACTATGACCAAGCCCGACAAGCGGATGCACTCCGCTGCCTCTCGCTCGCCGATGGTCAGGAAATCTGGCGCTTCAGTTACCCGGTCAAAACCAAACGCAATCATGGCATGAGCCGCACCGTGCCAACCGTCACCGACCGGTACGTCGTTGCGTTCGGTCCAAAATGCCACGTCATCTGCCTTGACGCGTTAACCGGCCAATTCCAATGGGGACTCGACCTCGTCAAAGAATTCAATGCCGAGGTGCCGCAATGGTATGCCGGGCTGCTAACCTACAACCTGCTGCGCGGGGTGATGCTGATCGGTGCAGCGACAGGCACGGGAGGTCTGGC
>JBAXAT010000044.1:0-8255 GCA_037142335.1 Verrucomicrobiota bacterium
CCTGACCTTTGCCCGTGCCCTACGGTCATTTCTGCGGAGTGATCCCGACGTGATCATGATCGGAGAAATGCGCGACCTAGACTCATTGCAGGTTGCCGTGCAAGCGGCACTGACCGGCCATCTAGTTCTGACCACGCTTCATACTAGTAGCGCCGCAAGCGCGTTGACGCGAATCATGGACATTGGCTTAGCACCGTTCTTGATTGCTGATACCGCTAAGTTGGTGGTTGCCCAGCGTTTAATTCGGGTGCTGTGCCTAGAATGCAGTGTGGCGGCGGAACCGACCCAAAGTCAATTGGCGCAAGCGCAGAAACTGGCTCAAGAAGGCGGCTTAGACTGGACGACCTTGCCTCACAAGTTCCGCAAGCCTGTCGGTTGCGCCAAGTGCGCGCAAACTGGCTACCGGGGTCGCACAACGATTACTGAAATGCTCGAAGTGACACCGGCCGTTGGAGCCGCATTGCGCATAGGTGCCCGGGTGGAAGAACTGCATGCCTTGGCCATCAAAGACGGCATGACCACCATTTGCGCCGACGGTATCGCGAAGGCTGCGGCCGGCACGACGACACTTGACGAAGTTTACCGGTATTCACCGATGCCAGCCTTGGTGTGACGACCGGGTTTTGTGACCGGTATCATCGGGGAACAGGGGAATACTTCCAATGAAGAGATACTGCGGAGACTAAAATGGGCTTATGCGTAGACAAGTAAAAGAATTAGCTTGGATATTGGTATTAGCGGCGCTAGCGGTAGCGGGGCGCGCGCAGGATCAGCCGGTAGCCGCGCCGGTATCGGCCGTCAGAGAATCGGTTTTGGATCGTAAGGTCCATCTTGAAAAGGAATGGATTTTGGATATTCCGGATGTGCCTCGCTGGTGCGATCTGCTCAAGGTCAATCAGTCGCGGGTCAGTATCGGCGACTGTGAGCTGTATTGCGAAGCGGAAGGGCTGGGGCCACCAATCGTGCTAGTGAATGGCGGACCCGGTAACACCCATCATTATTTCCATCCCGCGTTTTCAGTGGCGACCAATTTCAGCCGGGTCATCTATTACGATCAACGGGGATGCGGTCGATCGGACTACAAGCCGGGCACGGGCTATAGCTCCGCGCAGGCGGTTGACGATCTTGACAAGTTGCGGGTCGCGCTCAAGATTGAGCGCTGGATCGTGATCGGACACTCGTATGGCGGGTGGATCGCCCAGCATTATGCGGTGAAATATCCCGACCATCTAGCCGGGTTGGTTCTCGTTGGTGCGCAGACTGTCGAAGCGTCGCATAACCCAAACTAGTGGGATTCCGTTTCACCGGAAGAGAAGCAGGCCATCGGGGCCGCCCGCCGGGACACCAAGTTGACGCCCCGTCAGCGCGTGTATAATGCGTTTTCGTGCGGCGAGTGGAAATGTCAGAATTGGTTTTACCGTCCATCTAATGAAGATGTGGCCCGCTTTATCCGATATGATGATGAGTTTGACCCGCAGTTTCGCAAGATCCTCAAGATGACCATGCCGGATTCGAAAGATTATTTCAAACCAGGTTCCATTCCTCTGCTCATTCTGGAAGGGAAATTTGATAAGACCTTTAGCAGAAACCGCCCGGCCGAGATGCAGGCAACGTTTCCCAAGGCGCAGGTGGTCGTCTTTGAAAAAGCCGCGCATTATCCATTCAATGATACGCCCGAGCTGTTTTTCGCGGAATTGAAGAAGTTTGTTCTGCAAATTGCCGACCTTGAATTTTGCCGCGCCCACTGAGGGGCCTGCTGTACCGGCGCTCAAGAATTGCTATTCTGGTGAGGCAAAACCAGCTATAGTTGCCGGCGATGAAACCTGTAGCGGCGTTTGCAATTAGGTTGTTGACTGGCTTGATGGATCAGCCATGAAGAACAAATGGCTGAAGATTATCATCGGCGTAATTGTCGTGGTTAATGTTATTAGCCTTAGTACGTTTGCGTGGTTGCGCCTACGTGATGCGCGCGAGTTTTCGCAACCGATTCCAGTTCACACGTACGGTGGCACAAATTACATTGTGCAACTACTAGAAACCGCTGTTGGACGTGTGGATACTGGTTGTATGGTGATTGTGTCGCTGCGGTTGGAGAACCCGAATCCGTTCGAGGTAGTATTAAACCGCGAGTGGTTTGTGCTGATGGATTACGAGAAGGAATACTACGAGCCGACAACGCTTGGTACGATTCATATTCCAGCGCATGGCATCATTGAGCGGGAGGCATTTGGATTTATGGTTACAGATGAGGCGCGCGCCGGCCTGATTGCATTGAAGGTTGGCCAGCAACATTTTGTCACCATCAAGAGTTCGCAGCCGTACACGCAGGCCGTTGACAAGGGGCAGTTCGTCGCGTTTCGGCAGCGAAATTGGTGAGCGATGTGGCGCACTATTAAATTTTATTCCGTTTCCGCTGTGCTTATCGGGTTGGCCGGGTTGGCGGTGTATTACCGGTACTTCCCGCAGCGGACGGTTATCCAGTCCACTGTGGATGCACCGGCAATTCTCCGTCAAATTCAGCCGCTCAACGACTTGATTACAGTCCGGTACAACATCCAGAAAGTCATCGGTCTCAAAGAACAAAAAGTGCCATTCGGCAGCGAGCAGGTGTTGATGCTTGTGCAGGCCAAAGTTCTTGGTGGAGTTAATCTGGCTAACGCCACTGCCAGCCGGACCGGTAAGGCCGTGTTGATTCAGTTGCCGCCAGCCAGCATCCTCGACGCAGCGATTGATGATAGGGAAACCAAAGTCTGGGACCGCAGTAAAACCTGGTGGACGCCGTGGGTCAGCCTCAATCCCGACCTCGAACAAAGTGCTAGGCGCGATGCTCTGGAAAACATTCGGCAGGCGGCGGTGCAGATGGGAATTCTCAGCAACGCCCAACAAAACGCCGAGACGATCATCCGTAACTTTTTGCAGACAATCGGGTTTAACCAAGTTAGCGTCATTACAACACCTACTGACCGGAGAAATTAAGCGTGCTTACAAATATAAAATGTTATTGGAAATGGATTTTAATCGTCGCCATTCTCACCTTGGTCGGTACCGGCGTTGGCTGGTGGTGGTGGCAGCGCGGTCAGGATGGCACCCAATACCAAACCGCCACTGTGGCGCAACGCGAAATGATACAGACAGTCACGGCCACCGGTACTCTCAATCCGGTCACCAATGTCACTGTCGGCTGCCAGATTTCAGGGACGATTGCAAGGTTACCGGTGGATTTCAATTCGCTGGTCACTAACGGCCAGATCGTTGCCGAAATCGAGCCGTTCATCTACGATGCTAATGCCCAGCTTGCCACCGCTGATGTCGCCAATGCGCGCGCCGCACTCGAACTTGCCAAGATCAATGCCCGGCGCGCGCAGGAGTTACTAGTCGGCAAGCTCATTCCACAATCAGACTTTGACACTGCCGTTGCCAGTTTGCACCAAGCTGAAGCGGTGCTGCAAAATCGACAAGCAACCTTAGCGCGTACACAGGTAGATCTACTCCATTGTACAATCCGTTCGCCGGTCAATGGCATCGTTATCTCCCGCAACGTGGAAGTTGGCCAGACTGTTGCGGCCAGCCTCAGTGCGCCGACGTTATTCACCATTGCCAACGATCTAACGAAAATGCAGATCGACTCCAACGTCGCCGAAGCGGATATCGGCAACGTGGCCGTCGGGCAAGATGTGGATTTCACCGTGGATGCGTTCTCGTACCGGACGTTTCGCGGCAAAGTCGTTCAAGTCCGCAACGCCCCGATTATCGTCCAAAATGTTGTTACCTATGACACTGTCATTGCCGTGGAGAATCCCGACATGAAACTCAAGCCCGGTATGACCGCCAACGTCTCCATAATCATTGCTCAGCGCGACAATGTCTTGAGCCTGCCGAATGCTGCGCTGCGGTTCCGGCCTGCCGAAGTAGCCACCAGCGCCGTTCCAGCAGTCGCCGGCAGCAGTTCCGCCGGTAAACGCGACAAGGCTGAGCGCCGGTTTGCCCGCACTGTGTATGCATTGCAGGACGGCAAGCCCGCGCCTGTCAAAATCAAAATCGGCATCAGCGATGGCATTTACACCGAAGTGACTGATGGTTTAAGCGAAAGCAACCAAGTTATTACCAGTGCGATTTACAAACAGAACGCGCAAACCGTCAATCCACTCGCCGGTGGCATGCGCCCGCCGGGACGATGAGCGCTGTCATCCAATTCATCGACGTCCGTAAAACCTACCATACCGGCGAGGTGGATGTGCCGGCCGTCTGCGGCGTGACACTGGAGATTCAGGCAGGCGAATTCGTTGCCATCATGGGCGCAAGCGGTTCCGGCAAGTCCACGATGATGAATATTCTCGGCTGCCTCGACCGGCCCACGAGCGGCCAGTATCTACTCGATGGCGTGGATGCGTCCAAACTAGAACGCGAACGACTGGCCGACATCCGCAATCAAAAAATCGGTTTTGTTTTTCAAGGTTTTAACCTGCTAACCCGAACCTCAGCGTTGGAAAATGTCGAGTTGCCGCTGCTTTACAGTCGGCAACGGATGGCAACACACACGGCTGTCGAACGCGCCACGCACGCACTGCAAACCGTCGGGCTGGCCGACCGGGCTGACCATCATCCAAGTCAGTTATCCGGCGGCCAGCAGCAACGCGTCGCCATCGCCCGTGCCTTGGTGAATAATCCGAAACTGCTACTCGCTGACGAACCGACCGGTAATCTTGATACCCGTACTAGTGTGGAAGTCATGGGTGTGTTTCAGAAATTGAACGATGCCGGCATTACAATTGTAATGGTTACACACGAACTTGATATTGCACAGTACACCAAACGGAGTGTCGTTATGCGTGACGGACTCGTCGTCAGCGACACGCCGGTATTGCACCGGTTTAATGCACAAGATGAGCTCTGTAAACTAGAACAGCAACATCAGGCAATTAAATTAACTGCATGAGATTTTTTGCCACATTACGAATTGCATTGCGCGCGTTGCGCCGCAACAAAATGCGCTCCATGCTAACCGCGCTCGGTATCATCATTGGTGTTGGCGCGGTAATCGCAATGGTTGGCGTTGGTAATGGCGCAAAGGCGCAAGTCGAAGCGCAAATCTCTAGCCTCGGCCAGAATTTGATCATTGTGTGGGCCGGTAACTCCAGTAGTGGCGGCGTACGTGGCGGTTGGGGCAGTGCCGGCACGCTTACATTAGACGATTTCAGAAGCATTGCGCGCGAGATTCCCGGTGTAGTGGCCGTCAGCCCAGAAACTCGTGTTGGTGCACAAATTGGTGCCGGTAGTCAGAACTGGTACACTACGGTCATGGGCGAGGCACCGGAATATTTTTCTATTCGCGAGTGGCCCCTGTCAGTCGGTGCAGTTTTCACCGACCAAGATGTGCGTGGTGCAAACAAGGTGGCAGTCATCGGCAAAACGGTGGCCGCACAGCTTTTTGGCGATGATGATCCAATCGGTCAAATCATCCGCGTCCGGCAAGTTCCATTTGTTGTTGTCGGTGTATTGACACCCAAAGGTCTGTCGGTAATGGGAACAGATCAAGACGATGTTATCATTGCGCCATACACCAGTGTCATGAAGCGGTTACTACGACAAACCACACTCCGCGCCATCAACGTGCAGGCGGAGTCACCGGAGATGCTGGTGCCGGTGCAGCGGCAGATCGAAGCTGTGTTACGCGAGCGCCACCGCATCGTGCCTGGTAAAGATGATGATTTCACCGTTCGTAACCAGCAGGAAATCGCCGATATGGCAACGGCCACATCGAAAATCATGCGGGTGCTGCTATTTGCAATCGCCTGCGTCTCGCTGATGGTCGGCGGAATTGGCATTATGAATATAATGCTCGTCAGCGTGACGGAGCGCACTCGCGAAATCGGTATCCGCATGGCCGTCGGCGCACGTGGTCGCGACATTCTGCTGCAATTTCTAATTGAAGCTATCACGCTCAGTTCGTTGGGAGGCATCCTCGGCATCGTCATCGGTCTTGGCGCGGCTAAGATCTTGTCTGTGGTCGCCGGCTGGCCGACGCTAATTTCAGCGCCGGCGGTAGTAGTGGCGTTTTTGTTCAGCGCGGCGGTGGGTGTATTTTTTGGTTTCTACCCGGCGCGCAAGGCATCTCAACTCGATCCAATCGAAGCTCTCTGTTATGAATAAAATCCTCCTTATCCTTATGTTGGCAATCCTGTGGGCCGACCGTTCGGCCCGTTGTGAAATCGTTGTGAAATCGTTGCCGCTGCGCGAATGTGTAGAGCGTGCGCTGGCCAACAACTTAGAAATCCGCGCCGAGCGGATTAATCCGAGCATCCAAACTTGGGGTATCACCGGTGCACAAGGCGCATACGACCCGGTGCTGAGTGGCGGAATCAACTACCAAGACTCGACCACACCGCAAGACAGCGGCCTGCCGGCTCTGACGAAACAAACACTGCAGCCGACGTTGGGACTCGCCGGCAAGCTACCGACCGGTGCAACCTACGATTTTACCGCCAACGATAATCGCGCTTCCGGTAGCGGCCTGACAAATTTTCTCTACACTGGGCAGGCTGGTGTAAGTATTACCCAGCCGTTGTTGAAAAGTTTTGGTTTCGGCATCAATTCCGCCACCATCCGCATCGCCCGCAAATCCAAGGCGATTGCTGTTCAGAATTTTATCCAACTCGTCATGACTAAAATCACCGCTGTCAGCTCGTCGTATTACGAATTGGTGTTCGCCATTGAGAACCACAAGGCCAAACTCGAAGATCTCAATCGGGCTAAAGAGTTGTTAACAGAAGACCGGCGCCGCGTTCAAGTCGGCGTGCTCACGCCGTTAGACGTGACCCAAGCCGAAGCCGGTGTGGCCGAACGTGAACAAGCTGTTATTCTGGCTGCGCGCACGGTCAAGGATAACGAAAATACGCTTAAACGGCTCATATGCCGTGAAGTTTCGGAATTTCGCGGCATGACTCTGTTGCCTATCGATTATCCATTGGTACAGATGATTCAGACCGACGTGGCGGAGAGTACACGCACGGCACTGACGCAGCGGCCAGATTATCTCAGTGCCAAAGAAACTCTGGCGAAGCAAAACATCGCCGTCCAATTCAATCGCAACCAACTCTGGCCGGAGATTGATTTGCAAGGCAGCTACGGCTTGAATGGCCGTGGTCACAGCTTTGGCGGTTACAGCGACAACCTGACAACTGGTGACAGCCCGGTCTGGGGGATTGGCGTTACCGTCTCAATCCCACTTGGTAACCGGCAAGCGCGTTCCAATTACCACGTTGCCAGGCTAGACGCCGACCAACTGCTCTTGAGTCTAAAAGCGCTCGAACAAGATATTATTGTTCAAGTCGATAATGCGGTCGGCCACGTTGAAGCCAACTTGGAGAGTGTCAAAGCTGCACACGAAGCCGCGCGCCTTGCGGAGGAATCACTCGAGGCCGAGAAAAAGAAATTGCGAGCCGGTACTTCGACGACTTTTCTTGTCCTCCAAGCCCAAGCCCAGCTGGCGACAGCGCGGTCTGCCGAAATTCGGGCGCGCTCCGATTACAGCATCTCGCTCGTTGCGCTCGACCAAGCCGAAGGCACGACTTTGAGTAAGAATAGCATTGCGCTGAAGTTGGACGACTGACAGCTACCGGCTCAAGCCCGATATGTCCACCGGTCACTCTGACCGTAGAAGGTAATCGGATTACGAAAAACAAGTTGCTCGATTTGGTCGCTTGGAAAATTTCTAACCACCAGCTCTTGAACCAATTTTGGCACGTTCAACGGGTCAGATGGACCCCAGTCGCAGGCACTGTTTACTAACAACCGCTCGACACCATATTGTTCTACAATGTTGGCGGCACGTTCGATGGTCAGCTTTGTGATTGGGTAAATACTTAATCCGCGCCAGAACTTCGTCCCGGCGTAGAGCGGCATCGTCTCCTCAGTGTTGTGGTCGAGTAAGACCTTACCGTGATCCAAACCTTCTTCGATCACAATTTTTAATTGGCGTTCGGTGCCGATTTTTTTAAATTGGTGTGGCAGGTGCACAACCACCGGCATATCCAGTTTTTTTGCGAGTTGGAGTTGTGCGCGGATTGCAACTTCCTCGGCGTCGGTATGCCGATCGAAGCCGATTTCGCCGATGGCCACGCAAGTTTCGCGCCGGCAATACTTCGCCACTACCGGTAGGACTTCCTGCGTCAGCGCCGCATTGTTGGCCTCGCGCGGATTCATGGCGATGCAGGTGAAGTGCTCAATGCCGAACAGCTTGGCGCGTTGTGTCTCCC
>JBAXAT010000045.1:0-8092 GCA_037142335.1 Verrucomicrobiota bacterium
CCAGGACGGGGTGCTCAAGAACCGCGAGACCTACGAGATCATGCGCGCCGAGGATGTCGGCCGGTCCAGCGAACTCACGTGGGGTAAACACATGGGCCACCACGCCGTCCGCCAGAAGCTGGAAACGATGGGCTACAAACTCAGCGATGACGAAATTCGCCGCATCACCGACCAAGTCAAGACGCTCGCCGACAAAAAGAAATCAGTTTACGACGAAGACGTCCGCGCCATCGTCGAAGGCCAGTTCACCGAGGTGCCGCAAGTTTGGAAATTGGATTACCTCAGCGTGATGACCGGCGTCATTCCAACCGCCACCGTCCGCCTGCTCCAAGCCGGCCAGCCCGAGCCGACGAACGATGCCGGCACTGGCGACGGTCCGATTGACGCCATGCTCAAGACGGTGGACCGCATTACCGGCACCAAAGGGAGCCTCGTGGATTACAGTGTTGGCAGTGTCACCAAGGGCAAAGATGCCATCGGCGAGGTCAGCGTCCGCGTCGAGTTTACCGGCCGGATCGTGACAGGGAAGGGGACGAGCACCGACATCATTGAAGCCAGTGCTCTCGCGTACTTGAACGCTTTGAATCGGTATCTCGACGAACAGCGCCGGCGGACCGATACCGAGAAGCCGCCATTGTAAATTACATCACGCCGGCAACCTGAAAGCCTTCGGCTGCGAGCAGCGTGCGGATCTTGCCGGGTTGGTCACCTTGGATTTCGATGGTGCGGTCTTTGACCGTGCCACCGCAACCGCATGCTTTCTTGAGTTTGCCGGCAAAGATTTCAATCTGCGCGCCGGTAACCTGTGACGCGAAATCGTGGATGACAATCACCGTTTTGCCGCCACGATGTGCTTTTTCTTTGCGCAGGACGACTCGGCCGAGTTTGACTAGTTTCGATGGTGTTGCCGGCCCGGCTGGTAAACCGGTGCTGGATAGCTCGCCGAACGGATTATTGAAAGTGGTCATGCGGTTGGAATCTGCCAGACTTGCGCGTTGCCCGTCAATTTTTTCCGCGACCGGTGCGCCCGGTTCTGCTACGGTGCCGGTGTGAACGAACCACAACTTATCCAACTGCTCACTGCCGTTAAAACTGGCAAACTCAAGCCCGCCGCTGCCGCGCGCCAGCTCAAAGCGCTCGACACGCATCAGTTCGATTTTGCGCGCGTGGATGGACATCGTTCTTTGCGCAAAGGTTTTCCTGAAGTCATCTATTGCGAAGGCAAGCCCCCGGCACAGGTCGTCAAGATTGCCGGCGCAATTCTCAAGCACAACGACAACCTCCTTGCTACGCGCGCCGGCAAGGAAACTTACCGGGCCGTCAAACGTGCTTTCCCATTGGCAAAATATCACGAAGCTTCCCGCGCCATCACTGTTGTCCGCAAGCCGCTGCCGAAACGCGCCGGTACGATTGCCGTCCTTTGTGCCGGCACTACTGATATTCCAGTTGCTGAAGAAGCCGTTGTCACCGCTGAGATTATGGGCAACTGCGTGAAGCGATATTACGACGTCGGTGTTGCCGGTCTGCATCGCTTGCTGGCGGTGAACGAAGAGTTGCTGGCCGCCAACGTCCTAATCGTCATTGCCGGCATGGAAGGCGCATTGCCGAGTGTTGTCGGCGGTCTTGTGGACAAGCCGGTCATCGCCGTGCCCACAAGCGTCGGTTATGGCGCAAGCTTTGGCGGTATAGCCGCGTTGTTAGCGATGCTCAACTCCTGCGCCAGTGGCGTCACCGTCGTCAACATCAACAACGGTTTCGGCGCCGGCTACGCCGCCAGTCTCATCAACCAGTTGGCCCAGTAATGAGCCAACAACCGACACTTGCGACTGAGCGTTTATTGCTCAGACCATTCAAGCTGACTGACGCGCCAGAAGTCCAGCGTCTGGCCGGCGACCGGGCCATCGCCGATACCACCGTGGCCATACCGTACCCCTATCCCGATGGCGCGGCGGAGGATTGGATATCGAAACACGTGAATTGGTTTGCTGAAGAAAAACAAGTCACGTATGCGATCGCTCGAAAATCAGACGGCGCGCTAATCGGTGCAATCAGTCTGATGGAAATATCAAAGGGACATCAGGCCGAACTTGGGTATTGGATCGGGAAACCGTACTGGTCCCAAGGATTTTGCACCGAGGCGGCAAGTGGCGTGCTGCGGTATGCATTTACGGAGCTTGGTTTGATTCGAGTCCACTCCCGACATATGGGACGGAATCCGGCCTCCGGTCGGGTCATGCAGAAGTTGTCCATGAAGCACGAGGGTTGCCGGCGCCAGCATGAGAAGAAATGGGACAAGTTTGAGGATATGGAACTTTACGGCATTCTGAAACACGAATGGGAAGTCGCAGGACGGCATGTTTGAGTTGTTGCCATGGCAATGGGGTTTGGTGGTGTTTGGCGCGCTTTTGATTGGCGTGTCCAAGACCGGGATTGCTGGGCTGGGCGTGTTGGCGGTGGCGATTTATGCCAACATTTTGCCGGCACGGCAATCAACCGGTATCATTCTGCCGATGTTAATTTGCGCAGATGTTGTGGCAGTCGCGGCTTACCGACGACATGCGGTGTGGTCGCATTTGTGGCCGATGTTTCCGTGGGTTGTCGTTGGTGTCGTGACTGGTTACTTCACGATGGGGCGCATTAACGATGCCCAAGTCCGGCATGGTATCGGGGCAATTCTGCTGGTGATGGTAGCACTCCATTTCTGGCGCCGGCAACGCACCGGTAATGAACCGGTCTCACATACGCTTTGGTTTTCCGCGTTGACCGGCGTGCTGGCCGGTTTCACCACAATGCTGGCCAACGCCGCCGGCCCGGTGATGATTTTGTACATGTTGGCTGTAGGGTTGCCAAAGATGGAATTTCTCGGCACGGGCGCGTGGTATTTTCTCATCGTCAATTTGTTCAAGGTGCCATTTAGTTGCCAGCTTGGCTTGATCACGCCGGGAACGTTGCAGTTCAATGCGCTGCTGGTACCGGTGGTGATTGCCGGCGCACTGCTGGGCCGGCTGGTCGTGAAACATATCAATCAGGTGTGGTTCGAGACGCTGGCGCTGGTATTGACGTTGGTGGCCGGTGTGCGGTTATTGTTTTGACATGAGATTGGCAATTCGCGAATCTTTCAATCCACCCCATTTGATAACGAGGACTGAAATATGACAACCAACGCCATGCTTGACCACGCGTTAGCGAACTTCGATCAAACGGTGCGCTTGTTGCGCGATGAGTTTTCGCCCGACCTGCTGCTCAAAATGCGCGAACCGAAAGAGCGCAGTGAACTGCGCTTGTCGCCGGAGCTTTCTGATGGCAAGTCGCACTCGTTCCGCGCATTCATCGTGCATCACAATCGCGCGCTCGGCGCCAGCAAGGGCGGCATTCGCATGACGCCGACCGTGACCATCGATGAAGTCACCGCGCTGGCGATGGAGATGACTTGGAAATGCGCGCTAATTGGTGTGCCGTTCGGTGGTGGTAAGAGCGGTATCGTTGCCGACCCGGAAAAACTTTCGCCGCGCGACAAGGAAACGCTGATTCGCAGTTTCACGCGCAACGCCCAGCGGCACATCCATCCGTTGGTGTATGTGCCGGCGCCTGACATGGGTACCAACGAACGCGACATGGGGCACATCAAAGATGCCATCTCCTACTCGCTCGGCCAAGCGACTACTCAAGGCTGCTATGTTACCGGCAAACCGGTGATCATGGGCGGCATACCGGGCCGGCGTGAAGCGACCGGGCGCGGCGTAGCGATCACGACCGCCGCCGCGATGAAGACGCTCGGACGGGATTTGAAAGGCGCGACGGCTATCGTACAAGGTTTTGGAAATGTCGGCGCGGTGGCGGCGCAAGCGTTGGCGGAACTCGGCGCGCGCGTCACCGGCATCAGCGATGTTCACGCGGCTATTTACAATCCGGCCGGGTTGAACTTGCCGGCGTTGACCGTGCACGTCCGGAAACACCGGAGTATTGCCGGTTTTGCCGGCGCGCGGAGCGTCCCGGGTACGAAACTATTGACGCTGCCATGCGACGTACTCGTACCGGCAGCGACCGGCAACCAGATTACAAAAGATAACGCCGGCAAGATTCAAGCCAAAGTCATTGCCGAAGGAGCGAACGGACCGACCACGCCGGAAGCGGATCGCATTCTCGAAAAACGCGGCGTGTTCGTCATCCCGGACATTCTTTGCAATGCCGGCGGCGTGTTTGTGTCATATTTGGAATACACTCAGGAAACTCAACAAGAACAAATGACCGGGACGGAAGTGCGGACCCGGTTGGAGCAGCGGATGCAAGACCGGTTCGCGCGTGTGCGCCAGACGGCGCAGGAGCGAAAGTTGCCGATGCGCCAAGCCGCGATGTTGCTTGCCGTCCGCAATGTCGCTGCAGCCCTCGAAGCGCGTGGAAGCTTACCATGACCCATCAACCTCTCGACGTTCTCATTGTCGGCGGCGGGATGATCACCAACGATCAGCTCCTGCCGAGCATTTACCACCTCCAACGCCTTGGTGTCGTCGGCGAAATCACCATCTGCGCGCTCAACAGCGCGCCGTTGAAAGCGCTGGCCGACAACACGGAAATGTGCGCCGCCTTCCCGGGGCAAAAGTTCACGGCATTACCGGCGTTGTCGACGCCACCGGACAAAATGTTCCCGGATTTGTTCAAGGACGCGCTGGCCAAGCTGAAACCCCGGCAAGTCGTGGTCGTCGCGGTACCGGACTGGTTTCATTATCCGATTATTCTGGAAGCGTTGTGGCACGACCAACACGTGCTCAGCGTCAAACCGCTCGTGCTCGAATACCGGCAAGACCTCGAGATCGAACGCCTCGCGCTGGAGAAAGGCTTGTTCGTCGGCGTCGAGTACCACAAACGGTTTGATCGGCGTGCGCTGCAAGCCAAACGATTTTACGGCGAAGGCAAGTTCGGCCAGTTCATTATGGGCGAGGCGAAGCTGCACGAGCCATATTATTACCGGCACTCCAATTTCCAAAACTGGTTCACCTGCGACAAGACCGATCCGTTCACCTACGTCGGCTGTCATTACATCGACTTGGTCTATTTCATTACCGGCCTCAAACCGGTTTCCGTCTCGGTGGATGGCGTGCGCGGAAAATTCCCGAATGGCAAAGAAGCGTTTCTCTGGTCCAGCGGCCGGGTCCGGTTTGAAAACGGCGCGTTGCTGACCGTGACCGACGGTCTCGGTTATCCCGACGACGCAGCCGGCGGCAACGATCAAGGTCTGATCATGTACTGCGAAGGCGTGAATCGCACTGGCATGATTCATCACGACGATCATGACCGTGGCGTCCGGTATGCATTCCTCGAACCGAGCGGCGCGGCGCGTTACCGGTATGTTAGCCCGGATTATTTCCGGTTGGTGCCGTGGGAAGGTGCCGGCGCCAAACCTGTTGGTTACGGCTACGACTCCGTCGCGGCGAATTTGCAGACGATGCAACGCATGACCGGCTCGTTGGAACAACGCCGGCAAATCATCCGGGAAGTTGATGCCGCCGGCATCATCGCCACGCCGGCCAATAGTTTCATCAACGAACTCGTCGTCGAAGCCGCGCGCCAATCCATTCTGGCCGAGGGTGCGCTGGTGAAAATTCATTACGGCAAGAACCCGCATGTGGAGAAAGTCAATGGCTGAGTACAGTCTGAAGCCCGTCAAAGTTCCGCACGTCAAAACAAAATACCGGACGATCAAGACCGCCTTACCGGTGCCGCAGTCATTACCGGTATTTGAAGAGTTGCGCCGGTCAGAACCACGATCGATGTCAGGCCAGCCACCGATTCTCTGGCACAAAGCCGAAGATTTCATCGTGTCTGACAAATGGGGCAACCGGTGGATTGACTGGTCAAGCGGCGTGCTCATCACCAATACCGGCCACGGTTGCCGGGAGATTGTCGCGGCGGTGCGCAAGATTGTGGATCGTCCGTTGCTCGCGACGTACGTGTTCCCGCACGAAGACCGGGCGACGCTGACCAAGATGCTCCGCGAGATTTCGCCCGATCCGAAGAGCTATCAAGTCTTCCTCCTCAGCACCGGCAGCGAAGCGACGGAAAACTGCATCAAACTTTCAAAAACCTACGCGCTCCAGAAACACGGTGCGCATAAGAAATATTTCGTCAGCTTCCGCAACGGATTCCACGGTCGTACGATGGGTTCACAACTCGCCGGCGGCAACGAGAAGCTCAAAACATGGATGGTGGATCGCGACCGGACATTTGTCCAAGTCCCGTTTCCAGACGGCTTCAAAAACACCGACACATCGTTCGATCTTTTCCTGAAATCACTCGCTGAACAGAAGGTTAAGCCACAAGACATTGCCGGTGTGATGGTTGAGAGCTACCAAGGCGTCGGCCCGGATTTCCTACCGGTCGCATACGCGCAAAAGCTGGAAAAATTCTGCCGGCAACACGACATCGTCTTGACGATGGACGAAGTGCAGGCCGGCTTCGGTCGCACTGGTAAGATGTTTTGCTTCCAGCATTATGGCATCAAACCCGATCTCATCGCGTGCGGCAAAGGCATCACCTCGTCGCTGCCACTGTCGGCGGTGATTGGTCGCGCCGACATCATGGGCTTGTATGCGCCCGGCTCGATGACCTCGACACATTCCGCCTCGCCGCTCGCAACCGCTGCCGGTATCGCCAACCTGAAAGTTTTGAAAGGCAAGAAGCTCGCCCAACGCGCGGCCAAACTCGGTGCGTGGTTCATCCCGGAACTAGAACGCATCCAGAAAAAATATCCGCAGCGTCTCGGTTGTTGCTGGGGTAAAGGTCTCGTCGCCGGCATCCAAGTCGTTAAGCCCGGCACGCGCGAACCGGATGCGGCGGTCGCCACCGCCGTCAACGTCGCCTGTTTCCAAAAAGGCTTGCTGATGTTCGCGCCGGTTGGTATCGGCGGCGAATGCCTGAAAATCGCACCACCGCTGACAATTTCCGAAGCCGCGCTCCGTGAGTCGTTGGCGGTGTTTGAGCAGTCCGTTGACGAAGTTATGGCACGTCTGTGAATTATTTCGACATCCAAGTCAACGGTTACGGCGGCATTGATTTTAACAAGGAAGGTCTAACCGCCGACGAATTGCACCGGTCCTGTGAACGCCTCCAGAAAGACGGGGTTGCCGGCATCTTCGCCACGATTTGCACCGCTGAGATTCCGGTGATGTGCCGGCTTGCGGCGCAGATCGTGAAGCTCCGCGATCAGGACACGCTCGGCCGTCAGGTCATCGCAGGAATCCATTTCGAGGGGCCGTTCATGAACGAGACGGCCGGTTACCGGGGCGCGCATCCCGAAGCCGCGTTGCACCCGGCCAACCTCGACGAGATGAAACAATTGCTCGCCGCCGCCGGTGGTCTGACCAAGTTGGTTACGCTCGCGCCCGAACGCGATCCCGGCATGGCGACCACCCGGTATCTCGCCGGTCAAGGCATCGTCGTCAGTGCCGGTCACACCAACGCCTCGCTCGACGATCTCAAGGCCGGTATTGATGCCGGGCTGAAAATGTTCACGCATCTTGGCAATGGTTGCCCGATGCAAATGCACCGGCACGACAACATCATCCAGCGCGCGCTGAGTTTGGCCGGCCAGCTCTGGCTTTGTTTCATCGCTGATGGCGTCCATGTGCCTTTTTTTGCGCTCAAAAATTATTTGAAGGTTGCCGGCATCGAACGCTCAATCATCACTACCGACGCTGTGGCGCCGGCCGGACTTGGTCCCGGTACTTATACCTTCGGCAAATGGAAAGTGGTGGCCGGTGAAGATATGGCGTTGTGGGCGCCGGATCGCAGCCATCTCGTCGGTTCCGGTATCTTCATGCCGAAAGTCGAAGACAATCTCCGCCGGCACCTTGGTCTCGGCGACACCGAAATTCGCAAGCTCATCTGCGACAACCCGCGTCGGGCTTTTGGATTATAACTCTGCGATGAATTCACCAATCAAACTTTCAACTTTTGTTGACATTCCCTACACGCAGACACCGCAGCGAACGCTCCGGCTGGATTTACGCGTTCCACAATTTGATCGCCGCCTGCCGCTCGTTCTCTATATCCCGATGGGCGGCATGAGTGAATGCGTCAAGGAACACGCGCCGTG
>JBAXAT010000046.1:0-8068 GCA_037142335.1 Verrucomicrobiota bacterium
AACTGCAATAATCGCCACGTCGAGCGGCAATTCGTATTCCGAACCGGCAACCGGCACCGGACGTCGCCGACCGGTCTCATCCGCTGGTCCAAGTTCCATCTTGAGGCATCGAACCGCCCGTAACCAACCTTTATCATCACCGATAAACTCGACGGGATTATTCAGTAACCGTAACTGAATCCCCTCCTCTTTCGCGTGCTTGACTTCTTCCAGCCGCGCCGGCATCTCGATTTCACTCCGTCGGTAAATAATATAAGCATTCTTGGCACCGAGCCGTTTCGCACTGCGAATCGCATCCATCGCCGTGTTACCGCCGCCGACCACGGCGCAATTCTTGTCCCGGCAATCGTAAATCGGCGTCTCAAATTCACCGGGCCGGTAGGCTTTCATCAGGTTGACCCGCGTCAAAAATTCGTTAGCTGAATAAACGCCACAGAGATTTTCGCCGGGCACGCCGAGAAATTGCGGCAAGCCGGCCCCGGTGGCAACGAGTACTGCGCTAAAGCCTTCCTCGTTCAGCAATTCGTCCACTGTGACTGTCTGCCCGACGACCACATTAGTTTCAAATTGTACGCCCATCCGCCGCATATTTTCGACTTCGTTGCTGACGATATCCTTTGGTAATCGAAATTCTGGAATGCCGTAAATCAAAACACCACCGATGTCGTGCAGCGCCTCGAATACAGTTACAGCGTGACCGCGTTGGATTAAATCACCAGCGGCGCTCAACCCAGCCGGACCGCTGCCGATGATAGCGACCTTCTTACCAGTCGCCGTCGCAATTGCCGGTAGACCGATTTGCCCAGACTGCCGTTCGTAATCGGCCACAAACCGTTCGAGATAGCCAATACCAACAGACTCAAACTTTTTGTTAATGACGCACACCCCTTCGCACTGTTCCTCCTGCGGACAGACACGGCCGGTCACGGCAGGCAGGATGTTGTCTTCGCGGATCTTGGCGGCGGCTTCGAGATACTTGCCATCCAGAACCAGCGCGACAAAGTCCTTGATTTTCACACCGACCGGACAACCGTCAACACACTTCGGCGTAGCGCATTCCAGACAACGCTGGGCCTCGCACTTGGCCAACTCGAACGTCAGGCCGAGGTTAACCTCTTTGAAATTTTGGCGACGCGCACCGGCATCTTGTTCCGGCATGTGTTGTCTGGGAATCTTGACGCGCTCAGCGGGTTTCAGCGGGTTAGCCATATTACTTCACCATTCCGTCTAATTGGCACTGGTGCCGATCGAGTGCCTTGCGTTCCAGATCCCGGTACATAGCGTTACGCTTGGTGAGTGTGTCAAAATCCACTTGGTGCGCGTCAAACTCCGGACCGTCCACACAGGCAAACTGATTTTTACCGGCCACCTGTACACGGCAACCGCCGCACATACCGGTCCCGTCCACCATAATTGGATTGAGACTAACGACTGTTTTAATTTTAAATTCGCGAGTGACGTTCGCCACCGCTCGCATCATCGGAATCGGACCGATGGCGAGGACGTAATCCGTTTTCTTGCCGGCAGCAATCATGTTTTTCAATGGATCAATCACCAAACCTTTTTCGCCGTAGCTACCGTCGTCGGTCGTGATAATCACTTTGTCGGCAAACGCGCGGATTTCGTCTTCGAGAATTACTAACTGCCGGTTCCGTCCACCAATGATAGTAATAACTTCGTTACCGGCTTGCTTCAATCCTTTCGCCGTCGGATACGCGATGGCAGTACCGACACCGCCGCCAATCACAACGCACGTGCCGAACTTTTCAATTTCCGAAGGTTTCCCAAGTGGACCAACGACATCGGCAACGGCATCCCCGGTATTGAGTTGATTGAGGATCTTAGTGGTCTTGCCGATGCCCTGCACAATTACCGTCACCGTCCCGGCCTGCGGGTCGGAGTCGACAATGGTCAGCGGAATCCGTTCGCCGGTATCGTTGACGCGAATGATAACGAACTGGCCGGGCTTCTGCCGCTTGGCAATCCGCGGTGCGGTAATGCGTAGGAGTTTAACGTCCGGCGCGAGAAAACGCGCCTCGGTAATTTCAAAGCGTTTGATCATGCAAACGGTCTCCAGTTAGGGTTTGGCCACGAGCGCGGTAATGTGCCTGATAACCTCGTCCGCTGCAAGTCTGGTTTCCGTTGACAATGACGTGCCGAAATTAAAATCGTACCCGCGGATGCAAAAGGCGACTCCGCTCGGAGCGCGACTATAGAGAGTCTGGCACAGCCCCAGCAGATCACCGGGTGTCATAAAATGTGCGACCGCATGACTTTGAAAGCCGGGACTTACGGTCGCCGTCCACCACGCCGCCGAACTTTCCGGGATGGCAGCGTCCACGAAGATTACCCGGTCGTAATCGTAAACGGTCTCAGCAAAATCGACTTCCAATTGGTGCGCGGTCTCCAGTGTCACGCCCGGCAAGTTGAGCTTCGCCAATTCCGCGACAACAAACCAGCCGACGCCGTCGTCATTGCGGCTGTCGTTGCCGTAACCGATAATGAGAGTTTTCATATCGTTGTAGCGGCGGTCTCCGCATCGTCTAATATTCGGCGCTCATAGAGCGCTGCTATAGCGTCAAGTGTCGCGTCGCGCAGTGTCAATCACATTGCCACCGTCGTCAACCAATTCAACCGCAATCGGCATCTTGCCAATGGCATGCGTCGCGCAGCTTAGACATGGGTCGTAACAGCGAATGGCGGCCTCGACCCGATTGAGCATACCTTCCTGTAGCTTGTCACTCTTGACGTATTTCTTCGCCACGGCAGTGATGGCTTTGTTCATTGCCAGGTTGTTGTGTCCGGTTGACACGATCAGATTAACTTTCTCGACGCGGCCACCCCTATCGACCCAGTAGTTATGAATCAACGTACCGCGCGGGGCCTCGACGACCCCCACACCCTGGGCATGGCGGGGTTCGCCAAGATAGGTCACGTCGGTGCTAAGAATTTCTGGGTCGTTAAGCAATTGTTCAATGCGTTCCAGCGCATACACAACTTCGATCAACCGCGCCCAGTGATAATAGAAGGTGCTGCTTTGCACTCGACCATTAGCCCGCCAGACTTTGAGTTCGGCGTTGGCTTTCGGCGTGGAGATTTGCGAGCAAACATTCAACCTCGCCAACGGCCCCACCCGGTACATACCGTTTGGGTAACCGAATCGTTTGAAATACGGGAATTTCATGTAGGAGAACGATTCACTCGCCTCGGCCACGTAGTCGAGATAACTCGCGGGATCCATCTGATCCTCGACAACATCACCCTTGGCGTCAACCAACCGCAGCTTGCCGTCGTAGAGTTCCAGCGAACCATCCGGTTGTACCAAGCCCATGTAGTGGGAGTCGAATTTGGCGAACGTCTCAACTTCTTCGAGATTTTGGGCGTGGTAGCCTTTGAGCAGGTTGAGTGCAAACTTCGCGTGCTCGTGCGCCTCGGGCAGTTTCTTCAGCAACTCTTCCCGCTCCGCGCCGGTCATAACTTTGTTAACGCCACCGGCAATCGGAAACTCCGGATGAATCTTGCGGCCAGCCGTGATCTTAATGACCTCCTGACCAATCTTTCGCAGCCGGACCCCCTTGATCGCAATCTCCGGCTTCTGGTCGATCAACCCCAGTACATTGCGCTTGGCGGGATCACTATCCCACCCCAGTAATAGATCGGGCGCGCTCAGATGAAAAAAACTCAACGCATGACTCTGTGTAATCTGACCCATGTGCATCAATTCTCGCAGCAGCTTGGCCGGCCGCGGAATCTCGACGCCGAGAATCGCGTCGCAGGCCTTGGCACTGGCGAGCAAATGGCTGACCGGGCAAATCCCGCAGGTGCGCGGCGTGATTTGCGGCATTTCCTTAAAGTACCGGCCTTCACAGAATTTCTCGAAGCCACGGAATTCGACGACATGGAACTGCGCGTCGCCAACCTCACCAGCCGCGTCGAGATGAATACTAATTTTGGCGTGTCCCTCAATCCGGCTAACCGGGTTGATCAGAATGACTTTGCTGTTGGTGTTTTCGCTCATGGGTTAATCAAACCTCAGATTCTTCTCCGTCCATTTCGGGGCGCGACCGGCCAACAACTCCGTCAACGCATACCAAATCGTGTCGGCATCGGGTGGGCAACCCTGGATGTAGCCATCCACCTTCACGACTTCATGAAGCGGCCGGGCTTTTTTTAATAGCTTAGGCACCAGTTCGTGATCGGGGATTTCGCCGATCTCCGTACTCTCGGTCTCGATGTAGGCCCGCGTCAGGCACTCTTCGAGTTTGAACTGGTTACGCAACACTGGGATGTTACCGGAACAAGCGCAGTCACCCAGCGCCAGTAAAACCTTGCACTTGGAGCGCAGTAGTTCCAGCTCGTGCTTCTGGTCATCATTGTTAACGCAGCCCTCGACGATGCCGACATCGGCCAGCGGCATATCTTTGACCTTCGTGTCGACAATAGGACTGAACACGATTTCGATCAGCTTGTTCAATTCCACCAGCCGTTCATCGAGATCGAGGAACGACATGTGGCACCCCGAGCAACCGCTAAGCCACATCGTGGCGACTTTGACTCTCCCGTTCGCACTCATGTAAATAATTCCTCCAAGATCGCCTGATCATTACGGGCTTCGCCGTGAGGTGGCAATACCCGTCTGACCGGCAAGGATTGTCCTTCAAAGTTAGTGGTCGTGCCCTCTCGCTCGCTCCAAATCGCCGCCGGCAACACCACCGTTGCCAACTGGGTTAATGCCGATGGATAAGCGGATTGAACGACCACACATTCCACATTTCCCAGCAGGTCGGTCATGTGCCGTTCCGCCAACCACCGCGCGCCACCATCTGGTTCGTCGCTGGCGACAAGGTGCAGGTAATGCAGCGGCTTGGCTTCCAGCCACGGCACCACTTCCTCGACGGTTTCCACACCGGCCGCCGCCAGCCCAAAACTGTTTGTGCTGCGCGGCATGGCGATCAATGCAATCGATTCGCCGGTCGTCTTCGTCGCCAGTGTGTCGATCAATCGCTCGAGCACCGTGACGCCAATTGCCGACATGGCTGCGGCGCCGTACACCAACACCGGCCGCTGCGCTTCGCTCAGATAGCCCTGGATCTGTTGCCAGAACGAGCGCTCCAAGCTCACCACTGGCGCGGCGAGATCAGCGTACGTGTCGAGGTCACTATTGCTGGAGTGCAATACAATCAGCTTTGCGCCGTGCTTGCGAACGGCCACGCGAATCCGCGCCGTCAGCACGCCATGATCGTGACCGAGCCTGGCCCCAAAAAGGATGATGCAATCGGATGTATCAATTTTCTTCAGACCATCCTTGACCGGGTCGGGCTGCACGCAGATGGCAGCTTCATTGCGCGCCACGCGAACGCCGATGCGGTCGAACTTGTTGCTGATTTTCACCACGGTCTGCGCAGTTTCGTTAGTCACGCGCGGCGAGATAAGTAACCCGTTCTGCCACTTTGGCGAATTGGCCTGCGCGCGTTTGACGAACGCAATGGCTTCTGTCCAGGTGACCGGGACGAGCTTGCCGTCTTTGCGAATCTGGGGTTGGGTGATCCGGTCACGGGGCTCGGTCCAGCTCTGATACCGGCCTTTCACGCAGAGATGCCCATTATTGAGCGCGTCGGAATCGCCGAACACGTTGATAATCCGGCCTTCCTTGGTGGAGATCATCAACCCGCAACCGACCGGGCATTCTGCGCAGGTGGTGCGAATGACGTCGCTGGTGTTGAGCTTGCCACGGTAGAACTGTGATTTGTCGAACAACGCGCCGGTCGGGCAATTTGCCACACAGGCGCCGCAGTGCGTGCAAGTATCGGAAGCACCGAACGTGGTATTGAGATCGACGATAATCTGGTTGCGCTGGCCGCGATTGGCGATGTCCAGCGTGTGCGTGCCTTCCACCTCATCACAGGTCCGCACGCACCGGGTGCAGAGGATACAACGATTGTGATCCAGCCCGAAATACTTGCCCGAGACATCCATCGGAAGCGCGGGGTATAGGTATGGAAACTGGACGTGATCCATGCTGTGTTTGTAGGCCTGACTCTGCAGTTCGCAGTCGCCTTTGTTGCTCGGGCAGAACGGGCAAATGTGGTTCCGCTCGCTGAAGAGCAACTCCAACGTGCACTGGCGGAGCTTGAAAAGCCGCTCGCTGTTGGTGATGTATTCGCTGCCATCCGCCGCGGGTGTGGCGCAGGAGGGCACGATCTTCGGGTTGCCTTTGATTTCCACAATGCACATCCGGCAGCCACCCCACGGCGACAATTCCTTCATGTAACACAGCGTAGGAATCGTAATGCCGTTGGCGCTGGCGATGTCGAGGATTGTCTGGCCGGCCGTGCCGGTGCAGTTCTTGCCGTCAATGATCAAGTTGATTTGTTTGGGAGCGCTCATGCTGTCACCAGGGGTTTACGGCCGGGAACCGGTTCCAGTTCGGGCCGGGGCGGCGCGACGTGAAGGGGGCCGTCGGAAGTTTTTTGCACGGCGTTGAACCGGCAATTGTCAAGGCACGCACCGCACTGAATGCAATCGTCCTCGATGATGTAGTATTTCTTCTGGCCCTTGACCTTGAGAATTGTGTTGGTCGGGCAGTTGCGGGCGCAAACCGAGCAGCCCACGCACTTGTCGTTGTCGATTGTGAAGTCCAACAGGCCCTTGCAAACGCGCGCCGGACAACGTTTGTCGCGAATGTGCGCCAGATACTCGTCGCGGAAGTATCGGATTGTCGTTAGCACCGGGTTGGGCGTCGTCTGGCCGAGGCCGCACAGGCTGGTGTCTTTGACCATGGCCGCCAGGGTTCCGAGTTTGGCGAGGTCATCCTCGCTGCCCTCCCCCGCGCAAATCCGGTCCAGAATGTTCAACATCTGCCGCGTGCCCACGCGGCAGGGTGGGCATTTGCCGCAGCTCTCGTCGCAGCAAAAATCCATAAAGAACCGCGCGATGTCAACCATGCAGGAGTCCTCATCCATGACGACGAGCCCACCCGAGCCCATGATTGAACCGAGTTTCTGGAGTGATTCGTATTCCACTGTTGCATCGAGATGGGCCTCGGGAATCACACCACCGGATGGACCGCCCGTTTGCACGGCTTTGAATTTCTTGCCATTGGGGATGCCACCGCCGACTTCAAAAATCATTTCGCGTAACGTCGTACCGAACGGCAGTTCCGCCACCCCGGTATTGTTGATCTTCCCGGCCAAGCAGAACACCTTCGTCCCTTTCGTTTTCTCAGTGCCAATCGCGCTGTACCACGTGGCACCGCGCTGGATGATCATCGGGATTGTGGCCCAGGTTTCGACGTTGTTAATCGTGGTCGGCTTGCCCCACAACCCGCGCTGGGCCGGGAATGGCGGCCGCGGTTGCGGCTGGCCCCGGCGCCCTTCAATCGAGCGCATCAACGCGGTTTCTTCACCGCAGACGAACGCGCCGGCCCCGATGCGGACTTCCAGATCGAAATCAAACCCAGACCCAAAAAGATTTTTTCCAAGCAGCCCGTACTTGTAAGCCTGCTCAATCGCGATGTGAAGCCGTTTGACCGCGAGACCGTACTCGGCCCGGATGTAAATGAAACCGCGGTTGGCGCCCATTGCGTAACCACCAATGGCCATCCCTTCCATGACGCTATGCGGATCGCCTTCGAGCACGGACCGGTTCATAAACGCGCCGGGATCGCCTTCGTCAGCATTGCAAACAATGTACTTCGGGTTGTCCGGCACCTTCGCCATGATTTCCCACTTCAGGCCGGTGGGGAACCCCGCGCCGCCGCGACCGCGAATGCCACTAGTCTTGATCTCAGTGATTACGTCCGCCGGTTTCAACTGGCTGACCACCTTCGCCAGCGCTCCGTAGCCATCCCGGGCGATGTACTCTTCAATATTTTCGGGGTCAATCAACCCGCAGTTGTTGCGCACGATGCGCAACTGCCGGTTGAAGAATGTAAAATCTGCCTGTGTGGCAATCACCGATTTCGTCTGGGGATCCTGCGGTAGGAGTTTCTCGCACCGGCGGCCCTTGATAAAATGCTCCTCGACAAGCAACGGCACGTCCGCCGCCTTCACGTCCTTGTAGAAGGTGC
>JBAXAT010000047.1:0-7889 GCA_037142335.1 Verrucomicrobiota bacterium
GTCTCGGCATGAGCCGTGATGACTCCGGCAGCTTCCTACCGCCATACGCCGAGTTGGAAATCTGCAAGTCCAACCCATTCGCTTCGATTGATCAGGCCGGTGTTGGTCAGCTGATGAAGATCGCGGTCGAGAAAGGCAATGCGACGCGCCCCGGCATCAAGCTCGGCATCTGCGGCGAACACGGTGGCGATCCTAACTCCGTGAAGTTCTGCCACAAGCTCGGCTTGACCTACGTGAGCTGCAGTCCGTTCCGCGTACCGGTAGCCCGTTTGGCTGCCGCGCAAGCCGCGTTGGAAAGCTAAAAAACTCACGCAATTCATTACAAGGGCGACACGGAAGTGTCGCCCTTGTTTTTTTTGACCATTGCAAAGAAGCTTGCGCAGAGTCCGGTTATTCAATAACGTTGCCAGTAACTAACTATGGCAATTGTGCGCGATCGCGAAGGCGACAACGGGATTAAGATTTACCTGCGGGAGATCGGACAGATTCCACTGATCACCGTCAAGGATGAGATTGCATTGGCCGCCAAAATCAAGCGGGGCGATAAAAATGCCCGCGCCATCATGATTAAAGCCAATCTCCGTCTCGTAGTTAAAATCGCGCACGACTACGCCAACCTCGGTTTACCGTTACTCGACCTCATCAGTGAAGGCAACATCGGACTGATGAAGGCTGTTGAGCGGTTTGACCCAAAAAAAGGTGGAAAACTTTCAACCTACGGCGCGTGGTGGATTAAGCAATCCATCAAACGCGCCCTCGCTAATCAATCTAAAACGATTCGCCTGCCAGTGCATCTCGTAGATAAAATTAGCAAGATGAAGCGAATCGCGATGCGGATGAGTGAGAAGTTCGGCCGTGAACCAACCGACCAAGAGCTCGCCGATGTGATTGGTCTTTCACGAGCAAAAGTTGCGCAGCTTCGCGAAATTAGCGTTCGCCCGGCTAGTCTTGATGCAGCTATTGGTGATGAGGACGATACTCAATTCAGTGAAATTGTCGGCGACGACAATGCTGCTACGCCATTTGAAATGCTGCGCGACAAAAACATGCGGGCCGACGTTCGTGATCTTTTGGAGGAACTTGACCCGCGTGAGGCCGAAATCCTCAACGCGCGGTTTGGGCTCGCCGGAGGCAAGGAGCTTACCTTGGAAGAGGTTGGAAAAAAACTGAAAGTCACTCGTGAACGTGTGCGGCAACTGCAAAACATTGCCCTGTCAAAACTGCGGCGTTTGATGGAAAAGCAGGATAAACCGCTGCCGAAGTTTCTTACCGAGGAATAGTCGTCTAGTTGTTTTATTGCAGATTTCGCTTGAAACATGGCCGCTCTCCGCACATAAGAACCTCCCAAACTATGAGCCAACGCCTATTTTCTCTTCCCCTCGTGCTGACGGTGGTCGCCGGCCTGTTCGTCCCCGCGGTCCTCCGTGCTCAGACAACCGGTGCCGTCCAATCCGCCGTGACAAAATTCCCTTGGCGCTTCTCCGCCAGTCTTGCGGTGAAGGAGACATTCGACGACAATGTCTTTCTCCAGAACGAGAGCTCACTCGCTCACAAGAGTTCGATGGTATCCTCATTCACGCCCGCCCTCGGGCTTGTCTACCAGGAAACAACGGACTTCAAAGCGGCCATCTCCTACGCTCCCGAAGTCGTCTATTACCACTCCTATTCCTCCGAAGACTACGTCGCGCATCGTGTCACGCTCAACCTCAGTGGCAAGTCTGGCGACACCGCGTGGGAACTGAACAACGCCGTCACCGGCATTGCCGGTAGCAATCGGGGGCCAACCTTCCTCACAGCACAAGGTGGGGCTATCCCCGCCCTCGGCGGTATCCCACTGCGCGACCGTCGTGACGCGATCATCTACCGCAACAATCTTAAGGTCACCCAGACTCTCGACAAATGGTTCCTCCGTCCCGTATTCACCTCCTACGTCCATGATTTCAAGACCCAACAGAGTAGTGCCGCCGGCTACGAAAATTACATTGACCGCTACGAAGTTAACGGTGGCCTTGATGTCGGTTATGAAGTACATACCAAGACTTGGTTGGTGCTTGGTTACCGCTATGGCTACCAACACCAAGGTGACAACCTCAATGTTCCCAGCCCCTACAGCAGCTACTACCATCGCATCCTCGCCGGCGTGGAAGGCACCCCGACCGATTGGCTTAAACTCAACGTACTAGCCGGTCCTGACATCCGTGACTTCGGTTCTGACAACCTCGCCAGTACATTCCAGAGGAGTAAACTACTCTGGTATATAGATGCTTCCGCAGTGGCTACTCTCGGTAAACGCGATACTGCCACCGTGCTCCTCACTCGTTACGAGCAACCCGCCTTCTCCAGCCAAAGCGTTTATGAGGACATAGTCTACAGCGTCGGCTGGCGGCATCAATGTGACAATAAACTCAGCGCCACTGCCGTCCTGAAAATCTATGGCGGTGAATGGCAGGCGCCCGCCCTGCGCAAAGATTGGATTTATACGCCCAGCGTCGGCGTGAGCTACGCCTTTACCAAACACTTTAGCGCCGACCTCACCTACTCCTACGACGCAGTCAGGAGCGAGATCTCCAACACCACGGGACGCGAATTCACGCGCCAACTGGTTTCGCTGGGCGCAAAATACACATTCTAAATCAACCACGGAGGATATCTCATCATGCCAGGTCTAGACTTCAAGGCCCCAGTGGCCAGGGAACAGGAAGATGCGGCAGTCGTCGCCCATAACACCCGGATGGGTGTTATCCTGTTCATCGTTTACGTCATCTTCTACGGTGGCTTCATGGCGCTGAGCGCTTTTGGGCCGGAAGTCATGAGCAAACCGTTTCTTGGCGGCGCCAACCTCGCTGTCGTCTACGGGTTCGCGCTGATCGTCGCCGCGCTTGTACTGGCGTTGGTCTATATGAAAGTCTGTCGCAAAGCCGGCAAGTAGGAGACGCCACCCATGATTCATGATACTTCCTTAATGCCCGTCCTCATCTTTCTATTCTTTGCCGGGTCAGTGATCGGCATCAGCTTTTATCTCGGACGCCGCGCCAAATCCGCCGCCGGCTACTTCGCCGCCGGCGGTGGCATCCACTGGGCCGTTAACGGCATCGCGTTTGCCGGCGACTACCTCTCCGCCGCCTCCTTCCTCGGCATCTGCGGCATGATCGCCTTCTACGGGTATGACGGATTCCTCTACTCGATTGGTTATCTGGCCGGCTGGATCGTCGCGCTCTTCATTATCGCCGAACCGCTCAAACGGCTCGGCCGGTTCACCTTTGCCGACGCGCTCGACAACAAGTTCAACTCGCGTGGCATCAAACTCGCCGCGGCCATCAGCACACTGGTTGTTAGTTGCTTTTACCTGATCCCGCAAATGGTCGGTGCCGGCGCGCTCGTCCAACCGTTGCTCGGCTTCCCGCATTACGTTGGCGTGATCGTTGTTGGTTGCATCGTGACACTAATTGTCACCACGGCCGGTATGGTCTCGACCACCTGGGTGCAATTCATCAAGGGCAGCCTGCTCGTTGTGCTCTGCGCTATCATCACCGTCATGCTGCTCATGCGCGGCATCACCACCAAGCCCACCGATTCCGCCGGTAATCTCCGCCACATTGCCGCCCGGAACGTCACGGAACTCCCCGGCACCGTTGTTCCCGAAACCGGTGCGTGGACCGGTAAGCCGTACGTCCAGGTCAAGGATACCGCCGGCCTCGTCACCGTCTGGCGCAAGGAGGCCAACGGCACGTTCTCCGAGACGCAGACCCTCGCCGTCCAGAAAGACGGCAAGAAATTCGTCAATGGCAAACCGCGCGGCAAGAAAGCCGGCGAAGCTGATCTGTATCCGGTGGGCTATGCCTCCAAACTTCCCGGCGGCGTTGAAAAGACCGGCAGCGTCAGCCCGTTCGGCTTCATTCAAACCATGCAGGACAGCGAAGTCATCCTTTGGTCCAACGACAAGATTGTGGACGCCTCGGGCACCACCACGACGGTCTACTTCCAGAAACCGACGGCTGGCAAAGACTTCATGGCCCCCGGCTCCAGCCCGACCTTTAAGAAAGTGCGCAGCACGAAGTTCATCGACAAACTCGATTTTCTGTCGCTCATGCTCGCGTTGTTCTGCGGCACCGCGTCGCTGCCACACATTCTCATCCGGTACTACACCGTCAAAGACCAGATCAGCGCCCGCAAGAGCACCGTGGTCGGCATCGCCGCCATCGGGTGCTTCTACGTGCTGACGTTATTCCTCGGTCTTGGCGCGATGACCAGCGGCGCGCTTGATGTGACTGACTCCAACATGAGCGCCCCGTTGCTCGCCCGCAGCATCAGCGAATTTCTTTTCGCCGTGATTTCGGCGGTGGCATTTACAACCGTGCTCGGCACAGTGAGCGGCTTGATTATGGCCGCCAGCGGCGCTGTCGCGCACGACTTGATGACCAACTTCTTCAAGATGAAGTTGGACGATTTCGCCAAGGTGCGCGCCGCCAAGATTGCCGCCCTGTGCGTCGGCGTCATCGCAATCATCCTTGGCATCCTATTTGCCAAGATGAACGTTAACTTCCTCGTCGGCTGGGCCTTCAACATCGCCGCCTCGGCAAACCTGCCGGCGCTGCTGATGTTGCTATTCTGGAAACGAACCACCAAGCAAGGCATCACCGCCGCCATCATTGTCGGCATGGTCGCCTCGCTCGGCTGGATTCTATTGAGCGCGCAAGCCTACAAAGACGTGTACGGCCTCGACCCGGCAAAAGCCATCGTCCCCTTCAGCCAACCGGCAATTGTGACGATCCCGCTCGGATTCCTGGTCTTGATCGTCGTCTCCCTGCTGACGCCGCGCCCCGAAGACAAACCGGCCACGGCCAGTTAAAAATTGTAGGGCGCGATGCCTGTCGTTTAGGTATCGCGCCATCTGCGGTGTAAATCAAAACGCTGGCAGCACACGGATGCACCAGTCAAAAAGCATTGCGACCGGTTTCCTACCTGGCGTTTTCTGCAGGCTTGCCTTCAAATCCCTGTCGGCATATTCTGCGACTCGTGAAGGAGATTCAGGAACAACTGAACCAATAAACCAAAACCAATTCGCGTAGCTTCAGCCTGTCCACGTCGAAACTGAGAACTTTGCATGAACGACAGCGCACGAAGCGCGCCCCGCAAGGGGTGCGCTGAAAGCGTCTCGTTCATGGGCATCTCAGTGCCCGACGTGGGGCGCAAGTAAGTGCGCCCCCTTTTCATTTTGGCAGGGCTGATTTGGCGAAGCAGCAACAGAGGACATTAGATGAATGCAAAAGCCGTGTATCAAACCACCCGTCTCGCAACAATCGGGATCGTTGCGCTTATGTTGACGGCCTGTGGGAAAGACCAGAAGACGCCACTTTCAACAGAGACGAACACCCCTGCCAAACAAGCATCACCTTTCTCGAAGCAACCGGTGTCTGCCGAATCCGCACCTTCGGGGAAACAGATGCAAACCAATTCGACAACGAAGGCAAGTGAGTCCGCCGGCGAAATAACAGGCGTCATCGCCATTGATCTAGATGCGACAGGCAAAACGAAGCAATCTGGGTCAAACTATTGCGAGACTGCCGAGATCGGATCTTCGGGTTTCATTTTGAAGGTAATCTCGAACGGGCGAAGCGACTTTCTCAAAGACTGCTTGCCGCGTGTGACCACGCATCCCATCACTCGCAATAACTATACCCTACAGGTGACGTTACCAATAAGCGCAGTGGTCGATTTGAGTCGTGGTTATGGCGCGGCTGTGTGCTACCCCGAATGTGAACTCGTCGACAACAATACGAAGTCGGTAATTAAGAAGGCGGCGTTCGAGAAACTTATGCTCGGGGGCACCGGCTTTAACCGGGTTGTGTCTGATGTTTTAGCGATGCTTGATGAGGTCAGCAAGGCGTCGTCTGCCCCAAAAACGGGAGAATCATCGACTGCCTCTGATGTGCCAGCAGGGACGGATGCCCTTGGTTACGTCGCCGATTTGTGCAAAGCAGGCGAGATGCAAAAAGCGGTCACATATTCGAGAGAGAAAACGCAATCCTCACCCCATGATGTGAACAACTGGCTGGCATATGGAACTGCACTCGCTGCGGACGGTCAGTTCGCCGAAGCGGCCAAGGCGATGTCGAAGTCGGCGGAAGTGATGCGGAGATCAAACCCGACGATGGGCGGAATGCCGGTAAAAGGGCTGGATGAAGCGTTTGAAGGTAGGGCTCTAGTTTTTCAAGGCATGGCCGAGAATATTGCTGAAGCACCGAGCCAAGAGATTGGGAACCTAGTCCGCAAAGGATGCGTGTACTTGGAATCGTGCATCAGCAACAAGAAAGAAGCACAGAAATCCTTCGAGGAAGCGCTGCGCCTCGCCAAATCAGGAGGCCACGAAGCCTACGCATCATTCTGTCAGGGTGTTCTGAACACCTTGCCGATGCGGGCGGAGTAGGCTCGAACCAACAAAGGAAAATGCGATGAGTTCCCAGCCGACAAAGAAATGGAGAGTTCGCTCTGCAGTGTGCTGCGCCGTGATGATCCTCGCAGTGTTCATGCCGTGGAAGCACATATCTGGATCGTTCACGGCATCGTATGGAACGGGACACCCTTCGTATTCAGTGCAGCTTTCTAATATCACCCTGTATGGGATCAAGAAGGACGCGGGGGTATTGGGGCTGATTTGTGGACTGATTGCGATGCCGCTTTGCATTTGGGGGAAGCGATGGGCAACCATTCCCGCCGTGTCGTGTGCGATTCTCGGCATTGCATCGATGGCCGACCGAAACACAGGAACATTGTCCGGTGGATCGGGAGACCCGGGTGGTGGTGTCTTCCTTTTCACCGGAGCCGCCGTTCTATTGATTATGTTCACGCTGCCATTCTGGAAGCGGCAGCAGAAATCAGGCGTCGCTGAGGAGAAGCAAGTATGAACTCACAAGATCACAACAAACATTGCGAGGTTTCAATGAGAGTACTACTTTCGACGCTCATCTGCCTGTGCACTGCGTCCTTGACTTTATTTGCAGACGACGCAATGAGCAACAAATCAATCAAGGTTGTATCAGCACCGGTAACGAGCGGCGGACCAAAATACGTTCCGACGGCGTCAGTAACGAGTGCTGATGGGAAAATCAGCGGCATTGTGTGGCGTCGAGTCGCTGTTCCCACTATTGACTTTGGCCCAGATTCCAAGGTGTCGGCTGCTATGCAGCAAGCGGTTCTGTCATACGTCGGAAAGGAAATCCCGGAGTGGGCTATCTACGACAAGGCACCGGAAGATGGCGGAAGCCAAATCGCAAGAGGTTACGGGACAAATGTGGAGAACAGAACCTCTGCTGTTTACCGTCCCATGAGTACGATTGACCAGCCGGGACCATCTGGTGGTTGGTACAAACGTTCCATTGAGTCAGGTGAGATTTACGGGGTGCTTCAGATTTCTTATTCCAATGCCATCCCAGGGGTCGTCCTTCAGCGTTGTGAGTTTGAGAAACAAGTCGAGGTAAAGCGAATCCCGATTGATGAAAAAGATGTTGGTTTGAAGGGGGTCGAAATCAAACGAACACCTCTGAAATTGTCGAACAACAAAGCCTTCCCGCCAGTTGTCGGCCAAGCGGCTACGAGGCTGATAAGCGATGGCGGGAACACTTCTGAGTATGCGCTTCTCGTAGAGAATGTTCAGTTTGAAGGGGGCATTGATCCTGAAACCGGCAGCATTGTCTATCACCGCGTCAACGGGAACGGCACAGCTTCCTCACCAAAGTGCCTCCAGAGCGATGGAAATGGCCGCTTGACGCCAACAGATTGCGTCACTTGCAAGGCACAGGAGACAAAATAATTATGAAGCGGCGATTGCCAGTGGTTATCAAAATGGCATCTCCAATTTTTCCAATGGGCGCAAAGTCCTTTAGGCTATC
>JBAXAT010000048.1:0-7865 GCA_037142335.1 Verrucomicrobiota bacterium
TGACGCTGCGCAATTATCTCCGCCTCCGCAACGATTCTGGTGAAGACCTCACCGCCGCCGAGATTGGGATCGGTTACGGCGCGGACTTCAAAAAGACCATCGCCAACGAGGAAATTCTGGAGATGCAGTCGGAGAAGATTGACCTGTTGCCGGTAAAGAAAATCCTAACGTGGGACGCCGCAACGTTGCCGTGGGATCCGGAGTACGAGAAGAAGACTGTCGGTATCCCATTGTCATACGTGTTCACCAACAACGTTGCCGGCAAGCTCGGCACGCACACGCTGTTGCCCGGCAAAGCGCGCATCTTCATCAAGACCGGCGACGGCGTGACCTTTACCGGCGAAGATTGGGTGCAGCTCACGCCGGTGGACCGGGAAACGAAACTTTACATCGGCCAGAGCCGCGACGTGAAAGTCACGCAGCGCAAGGTCAAGGACGACAAGCAGAACCTGCGGCGCAACACCGGTAATGCCGTGGTCCTCTGGGATACCGACGAGGAACTCAAAATTGAAATTGAGAACTTCAAGAAAGACGATGTCAACCTCGTCGTCGTCGAACACATCCCCGGCTACTGGAAGCCGGCCAAAAGCTCGCACGAATTCGTGAAGAAAGACGCGTTCACAATCGAATACCGGCTGACGTTGCCGAAAGAATCGACCGGCGACAAAAAGACAACGGTCACGCTCAGCTACAACCGCCTGAACGTCCAAGGCAACGAGCCGGCGAGCTACTAACATGAAAACGCCACTCATTCTTCTGACTGCTGGCTTCTGTCTCCTGACTTCTGCCGTTCAAGCGCGCATCAATGTAGTCACATTGCCGGTCCGCGACACCGTGCAGCTCACCATCTACAACTCCGCCGACCTCACACTCGTCAAGGAGACGCGCTTCCTCACATTCCGCAAAGGTGTGAACAAACTCGAATTCTCGTGGGCCAACACGCTCATCGATCCCACGTCTGTCGAGTTCCGCGCGCTCACGCACGCCGACCAAGTCGAAGTGCTCGACGTCAGTTTTCCGCCGCGCGTGACGAACCTTCTCGAATGGCACATCCAAAGCGAGTTTGCCGGCGAAGTGCAGGTGGAGATCCGGTATTTCACCAGCGGCATCAATTGGAGCGCCGACTACGTCGCCACAGCGAACAAGCCGGAGAAATTGATAACACTCGCCGGCAACGTCCGCGTGAACAATAACTCCGGCGAAGATTACGAGAATGCCCAAATCCGGTTGGTCGTCGGCGTAATCCGGTTGGTCGAGGAAATCCGGCACCTCGCGCAGCAAGGCCGGCCTGGGCAACCACCGTCACCTATGGCAGGTGGCGCGCCACAGGTTCTTCGTGCTGCAAAATCCATTGGCGGGGCGATGGCCTACGCACTGGACGAAGCTGCCGCCAAGCCGCGTGAGATCATCAAAGAAGGCGTGAGCGAATACTTCCTCTACACCGTCGAAGGTCGCGACACGATTCCTAACGGTTGGGGAAAACGGTTGCCATCGTTCCAGACGGCGGACGTGCCGGTAACCAGTTGCTACAAGTTCGAGCGTGAACGTTACGGCGACCAAGTCATTCGCTATTACCGGTTCAAGAACGACAAGGAGAGCAAGCTCGGCAACGAACCGCTACCGGACGGCAGCGTGGTCGCCCTCCGCACTGTTACCGGCGACAATCTCGCCAACTTCGTCGGCCGCACTCGCGTCAAATACATCCCCATCGGCGAGCAAGTCGAGCTGGAGCTTGGCGCCGACCGGACGGTCATAGTCAAACCGACCTTACTCGACTGGCAGAAGACCAATATTCAATTTGACCAATGGGGCAATGTCGCCGGCTGGACTGTGAAAGAGACTTGGCAAGTCGAGGTGCAGAACTCGAAAGACATCGACGTCGTCCTCGACATCCGCCGCAATTTTGCCGGCGACTGGGAACTCAAGAGTGATGCCAAGTACGAGAACGTGGATAAGAGCAAAGTGAAATTCGTCTTCCCGCTCAAGCCGCGCGAGCAAAAGACCTTCACCTACGAACTCACCACGCGGTTCGGCACCAATGTCACCAGGTAAGACACTGCTATTGGCGGCGGGTTACTGGCTGATGGCTTCGGCCGGTTACGCCCGCGTCAACGTCGTCACTTTGCCGGACCGCGACACCGTCCAGCTTACCATCTACAACTCCGCCGACTTGACGATGGTCAAGGAGACCCGGCATCTCACCTTCCGCAAGGGTCTGAACAAACTTGAATTCTCCTGGGCCAACACCTTGATTGACCCGACCTCCGTCGAGTTCCATGCACTCACCCACGCCGCCCAAGTAGACGTGCTTGATGTGCGGTTCCCGCCGCGCGTGACCAACACGCTGGAATGGCATATCAACTCAGAGTTTGCCGGCGAAGTCGTTTGCGAGATCCGGTATTTCACCAGTGGCATCACTTGGAGCGCCGACTACGTCGCCGAAGCCGACAAGACTGAGAAGTTGCTGACGCTCGCCGGCAACGTCCGCGTCACGAACAACTCAGGTGAGGATTACGAGAACACGCAAGTCCGGCTGGTTGTCGGCGTAATCCGATTAGTCGAGGAGATCGCGACGCTTGCCCGGCAACGCGGACAACGGACTGATTCAGATAAGATTATCCGCGCTAAAAAACGCAAATTAAAAAATGAATTGGCGTTTTTAGGGGACGGATCAGAGGCAGAAAGGCAAAAAGACGGTGCCGCCGCACCGGCAGAAATCATCAAAGAAGGTGTCAGCGAATATTTCCTCTACACCGTGGCTGGCCGCGACACGATTCCGACCGGTTGGTCGAAGCGGTTGCCGTCGTTCCAGACGAACAACGTGCCGGTAACCAGCTACTACAAATTCGAGAAAGAACAATGGGGCGATGCCGCTATCCGCTTCTACAAATTCAAGAATGACAAACCAAGTAACCTCGGCGCTGAACCGTTGCCGGACGGCGAAGTAAAAGCGTTCCGCGCTGTCACCGCCGACAAGCTCTGGACGTTCGTCGGCGCGACCAACGTCAAATACATCCCTATCGGCGAAGTCATCGAGCTGGAGCTGGGCGAAGACCGGGACGTCAAGGTGCAACCAACGCTCATGGATTGGCAGAAGCTCGACATCCGGTTTGACGAATGGGGCAACGTCGCCGGCTGGACGATTAAAGAGACGTGGCAATTTGAAGTGCAGAACTCGAAGGACATCGACGTTGAACTCGACATCCGCCGCAACTTCGAAGGCGACTGGAGCATGGATCGCGCAACCAAGTTTGCGAAGTTGGACGCGCACAAAGTGCATTGTGGCATGCTGCTCAAGCCGCACGAAAAGCAGACAGTGACCTATGAATTGACCACCCGGTATGGAACCAATGCCACGAAATAACTACTTATCGTTGCCGGGACGCCTCGTTGTCATCGGGATAGCAATTCTGATTACCGGTTGCGCCACCACGCCAAATCCTGCCCGCACCAGGTCCGCCAAATCACTCTTCGAATCCACCGCCCGCGAATACCATTTTCCGTCTGCCATTGCGACCAGCACCGAGCGTGAACGACTACTCGCTGAAGCCGCAACCGGCTATGAGCGCCTTCTCCGTCAATACCCCGACCAAGACGATTGGTGCGCTAAAGCGCTCCGCAGCCTCGGCAACGTCCGCGCCGAGCAAGGCAAACTCGACGTGGCTGTGAAGTTGTACGCCAGCGTCGCCGAGAAATATTCCCGACAGGATTGGGAAGTTCTGCAGGCCTGGAAAACCGCCGCCGACCTCCTCTGGGAGGCCGGCCGACAAGATGAAGCCAAGAAATTTTACCGAAAAATCATCGCGCGCTTCGATCAACCTAATGCTGCCGAGGTTGTGAAAAGCGTTGTCCGCGCGGCGCGTTGGCATCTGGCCACTGGGAACGCCAATTCTTGACCCGACTCCGGGCGGTCGCTATGATGCCGGCAATGACGCGCGCCGGTAAATTCATCACATTCGAAGGCGGCGAAGGCTGCGGCAAGAGCACGCAGATCAAGCGCGTCGTCGCCAGCCTACAAGCCAGCGGCCGGTCGGTCTTGGTGCCGCGCGAACCGGGTGGCACAGAAATCGGCGAACAAATCCGCCACGTTCTCCAGTACAGCAGAAAATCCATTGGTATGGTGCCGGAAGCCGAATTGCTGCTTTTTTGCGCCAGCCGCGCCCAACTCGTCCGCGAAATCATCCAGCCGGAGTTAGCTGCCGGCAAGATTGTGCTTGCTGACCGTTTCTTCGATTCCACAACCGTCTATCAAGGCGTCGGCCGCAAACTCGACCCGACGACAGTCAAATTCATCAACGAATTCGCGATTGGCGATTGCCGGCCCGACCTCACGCTGGTCATTGACCTCGACCCGCGCATCGGCCTCGAACGCGCCCGCGGCCGGGAATTGTTCGACCGTATGGAAAATCAATCGCTCGATTTCTACGACCGCGTCCGGCAAGGCTATCTCGCGCTGGCCCGGCAAGAACCGGTTCGCATCAAAGTGGTGGACGGCAATCAGAGCCTGACCGCCATCGAACAGCAAATTTGGAAATTGATCCAACATGTCATTTAACGACCTAAAAAACCACCAAGCCATCGCCGACCAGCTCCGGCACAGCATCGAACGCGGTCGGTTGGCACACGCCTATTTATTTACCGGCGCGCGCGATGCCGGCAAGGAAGATGTCGCACGGACGCTGGCCCAAGCGCTGAATTGCTTGGAAAAAGAGCACGACGCTTGCGGTCAATGCGACAGTTGCCGGCGCATTGCGACCAGTAACCATCCGGATATTTACTGGGTTCGCCCCGAATCGAAAAGCCGCCGCATCACCGTGGATCAACTCCGCGAGTTCGAGCGCGCCGTCAACCTCCGCGCCGCAAATGCGCGCATCAAAGTCGGTATCGTTGTGGATGCCGAATGTATGAACGAGGAAGCCAGCAATGCATTCCTTAAAACCTTGGAAGAACCACCGGCGCAAACAGTCATTGTTCTCCTAACTGCCGAGCCACAACGGTTGTTGCCGACGATTTTGTCACGCTGCCTGCGAATCGGATTCGGCCCGGTCGCTGGAACGGTGTCGCCGTACTGGGAACAATTATTGCCGATATTGACGCGGTTTGCCGATGCCCGTGGCGTGGCCGGCGCGTACCAAATGCTGGCGGCGTTGACTGGCTTATTGCAACAACTCAAGGAACAAACCCGGCAAACTGCCGAAGCTGAGGCTAATCTCGACCGGTACGACAAGCTGGACGCAAAACTCAAGGACCGGCTTGAAGAGCAACTCGAGGCCCGGATTGCTGGTGAATACCGGTCGGCGCGCGAGCAGGTTTTGGAGGAATTGTATAGCTGGTTTGCTGATGTGCTGTTGTGTGTGGAACAGGCGGATACCAGCTTACTCGAGCACCCGGACCAACTCGCCGCACTTCAGCGCGCGGCTACGAATTTGTCGCCAGACCGAGCCGGCACGAATCTAGATGCCATCGAGCAAATCCGGGAATCGCTCTCTCGCAATATCTCGGAAACGCTGGCGTTTGAAGTCGCGTTGTTAAAAGTAGCGGCTTAAGCCCGGCCTTCGAGGCGGCGCTTCAGGCGATGGACCACGATGTCGCCGATAAGGTTGGTGGCGAAAGTCACCGCGAAGAGCATTGCGCCCAGCAAAAATAAGATCCGGTAATGGTTACCACCAAAGACCACTTCAGCCAGTTCGGCGGCAATCGTCGCGGTAATCGTCCGGCACGAGTCGAAAGCCGAGATTGACATAATACTTGCATTGCCGGAAGCCATCAGCACGATCATGGTTTCGCCGATGGCGCGACCAAAACCGAGCACACAGGCGGCGAATACCCCCGGCAATGCCGCCGGTAACACAATCTGCCAAGCCACCTGCCACGGCGCGGCCCCGAGTGCGAGCGCGGCTTGACCATAACCGCGTGGCACGCTGGTCAGCGCGTCCTCGGAAATGGTGAAGATGACCGGAATAACTGTCAAACCGAGCGCCACGCCGGCTACGACTGCGTTTAGCCTGGAACCGCAATGGAATAGGCCCTGCAAAAGGCTGGCCAGTGTCAGCAGCGCGAAAAATCCGAGCACGACTGATGGAATCCCCGACAGAAGTTCAATAACCGGCTTGAGGATTTCACGAACGCTCGGCTTGGCAAGTTGCGAAACGTAAATTGCCGCGCCAACGCCAAGCGGCACGGAAAAGAGCAAGGCGACCAGCGTGGCCTTCAGGCTGCCGACGAAAAGCGGGATAATGTTGTATTTTGGGATTTCGCCGACCGGTTGCCAGATGTATTCGGGTTTGTCGTAGCCAACCCATTGCCGGGGGTGGAGCAGCCAGCTCCAACTGGTGGTATTAATTCGAGAATCAGGGCTGCTGGTTTGCTGAACTTCTTCGGCTCTGAGTTCGATAAGGGTGCGGACAGTGCCGGCGTCGTAGCTACGGAGTTCAGCATCAGTAACTCCGAGATACTTGGCGAGTTTATCTGCCGGTAACGCTGTGATTTGTGCTTCAGTGAGCTGGGATTCCAGACGGGCGTTATTGGTTTTGCAGAAAATGACCGGCAAAGCTTCGCGGGCCACAAAGGCAAAAATCAAGAACACCATCAAGATCACAGAGAGCGAAATGAGAAAGATACCACGCTCGATCACCCATTCGGCCCAACGCCGGCGGGGAGTACGCCGACGTTGGGCCTTTGGGAGGACAACACTATTTGTTGTCAATCTTTCAATCACCGAAGATTCTTCGGCAACGGGAAGTAGCCAACGTCTTTGACAACGGACTGACCTTCATCGCTCAAACACCAGCTAATATAATCGGCAACAGCGCCGTTATCCTTGGCTGGGCTAACATAGTTGAAGAGGTACCGGGAGATCGGATAGGTTCCATCCAACACGGTCGCCTCTTTCGGCTCGATGGCGCTGCCGCCTTCGGTCTTGCTGACTTTGATGGATTTAACGCCTTCGCCGTAAGCAATCCCGCCATAGCCTATGCCAGCCGCATCCTTTGCCACGCCTTGAATCACTGCCGCAGTGCCAGGCATGGTCTTGGTGGCCGCCGCGAAGTCTTTCTTATTGAGCACGTGCTCTTTGAAGAACTCATAGGTGCCGGAGGAATTTTCCCGACCATAGAGCGAGATCGGCGCATCCGGGCCACCAATGGCTTTCCAGTTTGTGATCTTGCCGGTGAAGATGCCTTCCAATTGCGGGAAGCTGAGCTTCTCAATTGGATTGCTCTTATGCACATACACCGAGAGCGCATCCAAGCACGTCTTGTACTCGTGTGGACGGACTTTGAATTGCTGGACGAATGTCGTGACTTCCTTCGGCTTCATCGAGCGCGAAGAGTTGCAGATATCCGTCGTGCCATTGAGTAGTGCCGCGATGCCGGTACCCGAACCACCGCCGGTGACCTGAACAGTCGTGCCGGCGTTTTTCTTCATGTACGTCTCGGCCCATTTCTGACCAAGAATCACCATCGTGTCGGAACCCTTGACGGTGATGTCATCGGCACGAACTATTACGGTCGCGGCAAGCGCCACGCCGAGGATTAGGCTAGTTAGTTTCATATATTCCTTACAGTGTCTGTGCGATTAGAACTTCCAGACTAAGTCAGCTTGGATCAAGTTATAATCCCGCAAGTTACCGGCAAGATCGCCTCCGCCAGTCAGGGTCGGCATAGCTTTGTTAATAGTCTTTGCGTCAGCATAAGTAACCGTTGCACTCAGGAAGTCGGTTAATAGATACGTTCCCGACACGACGAAGCCCTGCATGTTCATGCGTTGGTCGAAGAAGTCAGAGTTGACGAGATTCGGATCAAGCGAATTGAGTTCGACATGTTGCCAGTAGGCTTTCATCTGCCAATCGTGCTTTTTCTTGTTGC
>JBAXAT010000049.1:0-7804 GCA_037142335.1 Verrucomicrobiota bacterium
TCAATAACCACAGCAGTGTCACTGCCGGCTATGGTCATTTCGGAGGTTTACTAAACACCGTTGAAAATTACGGCTGGGCGTTATCCGGCAAGTACGAGTTCTAACAACCAAACCAACCCGGTACGGGCGGCGTGACCCGCCGCCCGTACCAACTAAGGAGAAGACTCCATGAGCACCGCAACATACTATCGTAACAATGCCGAATCTATCGGTCACACACCACTGGTGAGTTTGAACCGGATTATCGATGGTGCAAAAGCCAGCGTGTTGGCCAAAGTCGAAGGTCGCAATCCAGCGTACTCCGTGAAATGCCGGATTGGTGCGAATATGATTTGGGACGCTGAGCAGCGCGGGGTGCTAAAACCCGGCGGCACAATCATCGAACCAACCAGCGGCAATACCGGTATCGCGCTGGCCTTCGTCGGCGCGGCGCGCGGATACAAAGTCATTCTGACCATGCCGGAAACGATGAGTATCGAACGGCGAAAAGTCCTTCAAGCTTTCGGCGCAGAATTAGTTCTAACCGAAGGTCCGAAAGGAATGTCGGGCGCGATTGCCAAAGCACAGGAAATCCACGATTCCGCACCGGGGAAATATTTCCTGCCGCAACAGTTCAAAAACCCGGCCAACCCGGCCATCCACGAAAAAACCACCGGCCCTGAGATCTGGGAACAAAGTGGGGGCGCGATTGATGTCCTCGTCGCCGGTGTTGGTACCGGTGGAACGATTACCGGTGTATCGCGCTACATCAAGAACACCAAAGGAAAGAAAATCATTTCCGTCGCAGTTGAGCCACAGGAAAGCCCGGTCATTTTGCAGAAGCTCGCCGGCCAGCCGTTAAAGCCATCGCCGCACAAGATTCAAGGGATCGGGGCCGGGTTCATTCCTGATAACCTCGACCTTTCGCTTGTGGATCGCGTCGAGCAAGTCAGCAGTGCGGAAGCTGTCGAATACGCCCGGCGGCTAGCGCGCGAGGAAGGTTTACTCAGTGGCATCTCGTGCGGTGCGGCTGCTGCCGTAGCCGTGCGGCTCGCCAAGCTGCCGGAGTTCGCCGGCAAAACCATTGTCGTCGTCCTGCCTGACGCCGGTGAGCGCTATCTGTCCACTGTTCTGTTTGAAAACTGGAACTAAACTCAACGCACGGCTTGACGCCTAACGGTCTCCAGCCTACTCTACAAAATTACAAAGGAAAACATGACCACCCCGTCAAAAAACCTCAGCACGCTGGCGTTGCACGCCGGCCAAGTTCCTGATCCAACTACCGGCGCGCGTGCCGTGCCGATCTACCAGACCACGTCGTATGTGTTTAAGAGTAGCGAGCACGCGGCAAATCTGTTCGCGTTGAAAGAATTCGGCAACATCTATACGCGCTTGATGAATCCGACCACCGACGTCTTCGAGAAACGCATCGCGGCCATCGAAGGCGGCACCGGCGCACTCGGTGTCGCATCCGGCATGGCAGCAATCACCTATGCATTGCTGGCGATCACCCAGCTTGGCGACGAGATTGTCGCCGCGAATAACTTGTACGGCGGCACGTACCAGTTGTTCCACTACATGTTCCCGAAACTGGGGCGCACGGTCAAATTCGTCAACTCGCGCGATCCCGAAGCGTTCCGTAAAGCCATCACGCCAAAAACTCGCGCCATCTACGCCGAGACCATTGGCAATCCGAAGCTCGACGTGCCGGACTTCACCGCGCTCGCCAAGGTCGCGCACGATGCCGGCATCCCATTCGTTGTGGACAACACCATCGGCGTCGGTCTCGTCCGGCCATTTGATTTCGGCGCGGACATCCTTGCCAGTTCCGCCACGAAATACATCGGCGGTCATGGCACCAGCATTGGCGGTGTGATTGTCGACTCCGGCAAGTTCCAATGGAACAATGGTAAGTTCCCGGAATTCACCGAGCCCGATCCCGGCTACCACGGTCTGAAATATTGGGACGCGCTCGGCAACGTCCCCGGCATGGGCAACGTGGCATTCATTCTCAAAGTCCGCGTCACCCTGCTGCGCGACTTGGGCGCGGCGCTCAGTCCGTTCAACGCCCACCAGTTCCTGCTCGGTCTCGAAACCTTGGCATTACGCCAGCAGAAACATTCGGCCAACGCGCTTGAAATCGCGAAGTGGCTCAAGCAGCATCCGCTCGTGAGCTGGGTCGTTTATCCCGGCTTGACGGATAATCCCGACCACGCCAACGCCGCGAAATATCTCAAAAACGGTTTTGGCGGAATCCTCGGTTTCGGTATCAAAGGTAGCGCTGCTGCCGGCAGCAAATTCATCGACTCGGTGAAACTGCTCTCGCATCTCGCCAACATCGGCGACGCGAAGACGTTGGTAATTCATCCAGCCTCGACCACGCACCAGCAGTTAACCGCCGCCGAACAAGCCGAGACCGGCGTGACGCCAGATTACATCCGGTTGTCAGTCGGCCTCGAAGACACCGAAGATATCAAAGCCGACATTGATCAGGCGTTGCGGCAAGCGACCAAATAACCGGCATGACCAAACACATCCAACGCGAAGAAGGCGACCTGCAAGACCAGAAGGTTGCCGGCTACCAATCCGCGCTGGGCGTGACGCACACGCAGATTGTCAGTTTGCCTGGTATACGCACGCAATCCGGCCACGAGTTTGCTCACGTCGATGTTTCTTACCAGACGCTGGGCAAGCTCTCGCCGGCGCGCGACAATGCGATTCTGATTTGCCATGCGCTTTCCGGTACTGCCCATGTCGCTGGTTTCAATTCTAAAATTGACAAGCCCGGTTGGTGGGACTACCACGTCGGTCCCGGCAAGGCGATTGACACCGATAAATTCTTCGTCGTTTGCTCAAACGTCCTCGGCGGTTGCGACGGTACCACCGGTCCGACGTCACAGAATCCGGCCACCGGTAAGCCATACGGTATGGCCTTTCCGGCGGTCACCATTCGCGACATGGTTGCAGTCCAATCCCGATTGCTGGAACATTTGGGCGTCAAACAATTGTTTGCCGTGACCGGTGGTTCGATGGGCGGAATGCAAGCGTTAGTCTGGGCGGTCGAACGGCCTGACCAAGTCCGTGTCTGCGTGCCGATTGCCACCTGCACGTCGCACAGTGCAATGCAGATTGCGTTCAACGAAATCGGCCGCTGCGCGATTCTCACCGACCCAAATTGGAACACCGGTAACTACACTGACACTTGCCGGCCAGAACACGGTCTCGCCGTGGCACGCATGGTTGGCCACGTTACCTATCTCAGCGAATTTTCGATGACGCACAAGTTTGGGCGCAACCGGCAATCGGCGACAGAAGAGATGTTTTCTGTTGAAAGCTATTTGCACCATCAAGGCCAGAGCTTCGTGAAACGTTTTGATCCGAACAGCTACCTCTACATCACCAAGGCGCTCGATGACTTTGATTTATTTGCCGGCCAACCGGCCGCCGAAGTTTTGAGCAAAGTACAATCACGGTTTCTGGTTGTCTCATTTGAATCAGACTGGCTCTATCCGCCGTCGCAATCGCGCGAACTGGTCCGGCAACTCAAACGCACCAGCGTACCGGTGACCTACATCAATCTCGAAACCGAATACGGCCACGACTCGTTCCTGATCAATAACCCGCCGTTTGCCAATGTCGTGCGCCATTACCTCGACAACGAATACCGGCGCGCCTAGAATCAAATCATGCATCCCGGTATTTACGATACTGTTTTAGATTGGATTCCTCAAGGCGCGCACGTCCTTGACCTCGGCACCGGCGACGGCGCGTTTCTCCAACGGCTCGTCCAAACTAATAAAGTTTCCGGTGAAGGCGTCGAACAAGATGCCGCACTTGTCAGTCGTTGCGTTGAACGTGGCCTCGTCGTCCACCAAGGCGATATCGCCAACGGTTTGGATCAATACGGCCAACACGCGTTTGATTACGTCTTGCTGCTCGGCACGTTTCAGGAATTAGTTTCTCCGTCTGATATTGTCCGCGAAGCCTTCCGCGTTGGCCGGCAAGTCATCATCGCGTACTCAAATTTTGCTTACCTCGGCGTCCGCCTCCAGATGTTGCTCAAAGGTCGCACGCCGGTCACGCAGTCATTGCCATTGCCGTGGTACCGGACGCACAATTTGCATTTCCTCTCGATTCTCGACTTCCGCGATTTCTGTCGTGATATCGACGTCAACGAAATTAGGTGCGCTACTTTCAATGCTCGCGGTCCAGTCCGGTATCTGCCCAATCTCCGCGCCGAAGAATCCGTCTGCCTGCTCCAGTCTCCTTAATCGGAGGTCTGCGCAGTCATTGACGCCTGGCATCGCCTCTGGCAGGTTAACGTAACGGATGATTACAATTCCTACCCCCGATGCCGAACTGGTTCGCCGCGCGCAAGCCGGTGACCTCGCGGCGTTTGAGGAACTGGTCGGCCGGTACGAGCAACGCGTCTACACACTAGCCCGGCGCATCGTTACTCAGGAACAGGACGCCGAGGATGTGACGCAACAGGCGTTTCTCAGTGCGCTGGAACATCTGGCCGGTTTCCGTGGTGACGCGAGTTTCCTCACGTGGCTGACGCGCATTGCGACGCACGCGGCGTTGAAGATTATCCGCAAACGCCAAGGCCTGCCGACTGTCTCGCTGGAAGCCGCGACCGAGATCCAAGAAACCTACGGCAGTATCCCGCATCCGGAATACATCGCCGACTGGCGCGAGAGCCCGGCCGAACTGGCTGCCCATGGTGAGACGCAACAGTTGATTGACGCGGCGCTGGCCGGGCTCGACGAGAAATACCGGTTGGTCTTCCTGTTGCGCGACGTGGAAGGATTGTCGGTGGCGGAAACCGCAGCGGCATTGCAGTTAAGCGAAGCCAACGTCAAAGTTCGCCTACTGCGCGCCCGGCTCCAGTTGCGCGAACAGCTGACCCGCGCCTTCGGCGACGAACGGCGGCGGGTGACCGGGGGCCACGCCCATGAATGAGTTTGTAACCTTTTTCACCGGACCGGCTCAGTCTTATCAGGAACGCAAACGATGAACTGCGACGAACTGCTGGCAATGTTGAACGCGTACGTGGACGGCGCGATTGATCCGGGCGTCTGCGCGACGTTTGAGAAACATCTGGCCGGCTGCAACCCGTGCCAAGTCGTCGTGGACAACATCCGCCAGACCATCACCCTCTACAAAGACGGCCAGCCGTACACCCTGCCTGTGGAATTCCGGCAAAAACTCCACACTGCCTTGCGCCAACGTTTCACACAGCTCCACCACTAACTGGGCTCACCGCCATCCCCTCTGCGGAAATCCCGGCCGTAAACGACCCGATTCGCATCGCTCTCAGTGAGAAATCGGATAGCAGGTCTTTCCTGTAACCTTTTTCCGATTTGTGGCTCAATGCTAGGATGAACAGTTTGGTATGGATTCTGGACGGGGCACTCTTATGAATTGGACAACCACCATTATCATCGCGGCAATCGTCGCGGTCATTTTTATGATAAAAAAATCAGGCCAGATTTCGGCTGGGGACGCACTCGAAAAATTGAAAACCGGCGCGCTGGTCATTGACGTTCGCAGTCCCGGCGAGTTCGGCGCCGGTCATCTGGCCACGGCCATCAATATCCCCCTAGACGAAATCGAAACCGCCGTGCCCCAGCGGGTGAAGGAGAAGAATCAGGTCTTGCTCCTGCATTGTGCCAGCGGAATGCGCAGCGGCCTGGCAAAAAACAAATTGAAAGGCCTGGGCTATGTCAATGCCTTCAATCTCGGCTCGTATGGGCGGGCGGAAGAAATTGTTGGCAAAGCCGGTGGAAAATAATCCGGTCGGCAATCGGTTCTTCCAGTCCCCAATCGTAATCATATGAAAAACCGTGCCTTAAAAGTTTTCCGGCAGCCACCTGACCATCTCAACTGCGCACAGTCTGTGCTTCATGCTTGGCGCGAAATATCCGGCGACACCTCCATTACACTGGCTGGTCTCAAACCTTTTGGCGGGGGCCGGGCACCGGACGGACTGTGTGGGGCGTTGCACGCGGCTTGCTTGGTTGCACCCGACCGGGCGGAGGCGTTAAAGAAAAATTTCGCCAAGCAACTAGGCTCGCTTTACTGCAAAGAACTACGCGCTGCCAAAGTGCATCCGTGCGAGACCTGTGTCGGCCAAGCGGCAGAACTGCTGAAACTCCAAATCCAGGAAAACACGGAGCGAGGCGCGGTGGTGTAAGTTCTCACCCGCCGCCATGAGTAACAGCGTGGTTCAACGCGCCGGCTTGCGGGCCGTTGCTAAGAATACTGGATACCGGCGCAGCACGCCCGCGGCATCGGGCTTCTCCATTTCGTAGGCGGTCTCAAACGTCACGCTACTGAACCCGGCCACCTGCAATTGTTCGGCAATCCACTCCCGACGGAAGCCGTGGTGCTCGACGCCGCTTGTGTCCTGATGGAACGAGCCATCTTCTTCGTCGAGATCAGCCAGCGACAGTAAGCCACCCGGTTCCAGCAGCGACTGAAACCGTCCGAGTAACCGGCCAACCTCGCGAACATGGTGTAACGTCATCGCGCACAACACGACATCGAATTCCAATCCGGTCAGCGGTTCGGCTGTCAGGTCATGCCGGCGCGTGGTGACGTGTGTGTAGCCGGCCGCCTGCGCCTTGGCTGCCAATTGTGCCAGCATCTCGGTGGATGAATCCACGCCCAGCACACTCGCGCACTGACCCGCCAACGGCAGCGAACACAACCCGGTCCCGCATCCGTAATCCAGCAGCCGGGGCCGGCCACTGAGTTTAGCGCCGACTGCCCGCGCAATGGCCGTTCCCAGCGCTATTCGGCGCGGATCTTCATCCCAGGTTTTTGCCCGTGTATCGAAGTGACTCATTGCCGGATGCCTAGTGCTTGTTAATGATGACACTCGCCGCCGGCGGCGTGGCCACCGCACGCATGCTGCACGTCCAGCTCCGGTAACTCGCCGGCCTTAAACTGCGCGACGGCTTTAGCCACCGTTTGCTCCGGTAGTGACCGGTACACGGCGATTCCAGCTTGGCGCAACCCGCGCACTGCGCCGGCCCCGATGCCGCCCACCAGTACAGCATCCACAGCCCGACCGGCCAACGCCTTCAGGGGATTGCAGGCGCCGTGAATGTGATGCTCATCGTGATTGATCAGCGGTTCTACCGCCAATGTTTCTGAGTCCACCAACAGGAACAGCGGTGCCGAGCCGAAATGTCCATACACGATGCTGTTGAGGGCGTGATTTTCGGCAACTGGAATACATAGTTTCATTTTATTTTTCCGCCTTTTGATTTTCACTGGTTAACGCTGGGACCGGTGGCAAGGTTACCGTGCCACCTTCAATGCGGAGCGCCTTGCCGTGAATGAGCGCTTCCGCCACTTTCCGCCGCGCCGCCTCAATTATGCGGGCGAACGTCGCGCGGGAAATTTTCATTTGTGCCGCCGCCTCTGTCTGGTACAGCCCTTGCAAATCCGCCAGTCGCAACGCTTCGACTTCATCGAGCTTCAATGTCACTTGCTCCAGTGTGCACGCCGGCACCCCGGCGGGTTTGAAATACACCGCTGTAGGTGCATGGTGGACGTGGCGTAAACAACAAGGGCGCGTCATTAGTTATGAGCATATGTTCACAACTTAAGTCTGTCAAGTAACTAGCCAAAGTAAACTTTTGTGTAACCTTTAATGCCTTGCCGTCTCAGTAGTGGGTAAGTGGAAATGAAATGAGCATCGCAATCGGTATCGGCATCGGCGCGTTGGCGGGATTCGCCAACTACAAATTCATCGGCTGCGCCACCGGAACTTGTCCGCTGAATAGCAATCCGTGGGTCGCGACGATTTATGGTA
>JBAXAT010000050.1:0-7776 GCA_037142335.1 Verrucomicrobiota bacterium
GGTTGCAAAGCCAGCCGACCGTGACCGGCGGCTGGGAGATTTGGCGCATCCTGGCGTACGCGGCGCTGGCCGTGGCGGTGGTTGAAACTGTGTTGGGACAACTTTTCAGCGATCCGAAATGATTCACCTGCTCCTCAAAATTATTGGCGCGCACGGGACCGATGCCTTGGACATCGCGGACTGGTCGCTGGAATTTCGCGGTGCAAATTTCGGCTTGCTGCTGCTGGCTGGCCTCGGGCTGGCAGTGTTGACGGTGTGGCTGTACCGGCGCGGCACGATGGAACTGCGCCCGGGTTGGCGCTACACGCTGGCCGGATTGCGTGTGGTATTTTTCGCGGCGGTGTTGGCGTTGGTAATGCAGCCGGTTTTGCAACTGGGCATTGACGGCAAGGTGCGGCGCAGTTTTGTGGTGTTGCTCGATGCCACCAGCAGCATGCGCATTCAGGACGCGCGCTCCACCGACGCGGATTTGCAGCGCGCTGCCCTTGCCAAGGGACTGCTCGATGCGCGCGCCGGTCTCGGCCAAACGCTCGACCGCGGCAAGGCGCGCGAGTTGGCCAATGTCACACGCGAGGAATTACTGCGGGCGGCATTGCAAAACACGCAACTTGATTTGCTCAAACGCTTAAGCGCGGACTTCGATCTCGTGGGATACAGTTTCGGCAAAGAACTGACCGAGTTGTCAGGTGATTGGCTTGTCAGTTACTGGCCCGACAGCCCGGTCACCGCCCTCGGCGACGCCGTCCGGGAAGTCATGCGCCGGCAGCGCGGCCAGCCGGTTGCCGGCGCGTTCGTGATCACCGACGGCGGCAACAACAGCGGCAGTTCGCCACTCGATGCGGCGGTGCTAGCGTGGCAGGAGAAATTCCCACTCTACCTGTATGGAATCGGCATCACTTCGCCAAAAGACATTAGCGTGGTCAGCATTTTTTCCGAGGATGTGGCGTTTGTGAAAGACGAGCTGACAGTGACCGCCCGCGTCCGCAACCAGGGCTATGCCGGCGAAAAAGCAACGGTCACACTCAAACTCGATGACCAGCCAGTCGCCGAACAGGAAATTGTTTTTGAGACTGCCGCCGAGCAGGTCGTGGAAATGAAATTCATGCCGCCGCAGACCGGTGCGTTTGAGTTACAAGCTTCGATCGCACCGCGGCCGGAGGAAACGGTGAAAGATAATAACCGCCAGACCAAACGGCTGCGCGTAGTGGATACGAAGTTGAAAGTGTTGGTGATCGAACAGGCGCCGCGGTGGGAGTTCCGGTATTTATTTGCGATGCTGACGCGCGACCGGCGGATGATGGTGAAATGCCTGTTGTTCGAGGCCGACCCCGGCTTGGCGCAAGGTGACGACACGCCGTACTTGGCGGAATTTCCCAAACAAAAAGAGGAACTGTTCAAGTATGACGTGGTCGTGCTCGGTGACGTGGACCCGAAACTGTTCACAGCGGAGCAGCTGGAGACACTGCGCGATTATGTTTCCAAATTCGGCGGCGCATTGGTGCTGATTGCCGGCAAGCGCTACAATCCCGACGCCTACGCGCGCACCCCGCTCGAGGGCGCCTGGCCGGTCGAAATCCAAAAAGCGCGCGCCGAAACGGACAGCCTGGCGGACAAACCGATCACCTTGGAATTGACCGCCGTCGGCAAGGAAAGTCCGATGCTCGCGTTGTCCGATAAACCGGAAGACAGCCGCGCCATCTGGCGCGGGTTGCCACCGTTGTACTGGATTGCACCGGTGGCGGGCGTCAAACCGGCCGCCAGCGTATTGGTCACCACGCAGGAAACGCTGCCGGGCAGCCGCGATAAAACGCCGGTGCTCGTGCTGCAAAAATACGGCCTCGGCCAAACGCTGTTCATGGCCACCGATTCGACCTGGCGCTGGCGCAAGAATGCCGGCGATAAATATTTCACATTGTTCTGGAGCCAGCTGGTGCAGCGAATGGCGTTGTCGCGCCTGCTCGGCGCGGCAAAACAGACGCAACTTAGCAGCGACCGGCAAAGCTACATTACCGGTGACCGTGTGACTATTTATGCGCGCTTGTATACCGCCAGCTACGACCCAGTCAACGACCCGCAGGTGACTGGCTGGTATGCTTCTCGCGACATTAAAAGCGCTAGTAATACCGGTGCAGGTGGAGTGATGTTGCGGCCATTGCCGGGGCAACCCGGTTTGTACCGCGGCGAGTTTGTTGCGCCGGCGGCTGGCGCGTACAAGTTTTTTGTTGAGCGCGATGCGGAAACTGAATTGGATTTTGCGGTGCAGCATCCGCAGTTTGAATTTGGCCAGACCGCGATGAACGAGGCAGTACTGAAAGAAATGGCAGTAGTTAGCGGTGGTGCGTTTTTTCAGGAAGAGGACTTGTACCGGTTGCCGGGGCTAATCAATAAAAAATTCGAAACGGTGCGGTCGTACACCGAGGTTGAAATCTGGTCGTCGCCGTTGGTATTCACGTTGTTTGTGTTGCTGACCGGTGCAGAGTGGGCGTTACGGAAGAAATTCCAATTGAAATGAGTCCTGAATTCTACGGCATCGATAAATTGCGCAACCGACTGGCCGGCGTGCGTCGCCGATTGCTGATCAGTACCAGCGGTATAGGTGTGGCGTTGGTGTTGATTAGTAGCGTATCGTTGTTGAGCATTGGCATGGCGGCGGATTGGTTTGGAGAATTGCCGTTGATTGGACGGGCGGCGCTGTTGCTGGTTAATCTGGGGTTGATCAGTTTGATTGCCCACCGGCAGATCGTCATTCCCCTCCAAGCTGTGCCAGACGAAGATGGCTTCGCACTGTTGGTCGAGCAAGCGCGGCCGGATTTGCGCACGCGGCTAATCGCTTGTGTGCAATTAACGCGTCCCGGCGTGCTTCAGGCTGGTGATTCAACAGGAATGGTGCGCGAACTTATCGGGCAAACGAATATGTTAGCGGAACAGATTAATTTTCGAGCGGTTGTCAGCTTTCGGCGGTTTACGGTGTGCGGCTTAATGTCGGTATTCGTGTTAGTAGCGGCGATGATTGTGTTGCGAGCTAGTGCGCCGGCGACAGGGGTGTTGTTACGGCGTGCGTTTTTGATGAATGTTCCAGTGCCGCATAAAACGCATACGCAAGTATTGTCAGGTAATATACGGATTGGTCAGGGCGAAAATGTTGTGATTGAGGCGCGGGCGACCGGGGTTATCCCAGGGCGCGGGCGGGTATTGATCCAGTATGTGTCTGATCAACATCAGCAATTTGCAATTTTACCTACGAATGATGATAAGATGCATTTCACGCAGACGTTTGAAAATGTCCATGAATCATTCACTTACCGGGTATGCTTGAATGACGATATCAGCGAGCAGTTCATGGTCAGCGTTTTTGAGCGCCCAGCGGTAATTAGTCTCGAGTGTCAGCAAATCTTCCCAGCATATACCCACTTACCGTCGCGTCGGCTTGCACCGGCAGATTTGCCGCTGCTAGCTGGCAGTCGGTTGCAATTAACAGTGCATGCTAATAAAGAGATTGCGACAGCAGGCCTGCGGTTGGCCGGGTTGAATACAGAGATGCCGTTACATATTAGCCCGGTTGATCAGAAATTACTGACAGGTGAAATCAGCGTGCCGCAGGCCGGCTTAACCGGTTTTACGGTCCAACTGTGCGATACCAATGGACTGACCGCGAAGGAATTAACGCTGTACCAGATTGACATATTGCCCGATAAACCGCCAACAGTGATATTGACATTGCCGGAACGGAAAGAAGAGTTGGTGACTGCGCGCGCGGTAGTCTTGCTCGGGATTGAAGCGCGCGATGATTTTGGTGTCGCTAAATTGACATTGCATTACCGGAGTTCAGCTATTCGTGCTGGCCAAGAGCAAAATGTTGAACTCAATTTGGATGGCAAAACACCGCGTATGTTGCAGCGCCGGCATGAATGGGATTTAGCGAATATTTCGAATGTATTACCGGCAAACACGGCGATTGAGTATTGGATTGAAGCACAGGATACAAATGACGTGACCGGTCCTGGGCGGGCAGCCACTGAACATTATTGGCTAAAAGTGGTAAGCACGGATGACAAGCGCACAGATTTGATGAACCGGCTTGATGATTATCTTGGCACACTGGACAAAGTTGCTGAAGATGAAGAGCAGCTAAATAAAAATGTTGGTAGCTTGATTTTTGTAAAACCTCAACAGACGCAGGATAAATAGGAAAATCCGGGCTTGCCGAATGACAAACGACCGGCTATCTTACAAAGGCTTCATCCAACCGGTTGCGCGGGTGGTGGAACTGGCAGACACGTACGTTTGAGGGGCGTATGCCGTAAGGCGTGCAGGTTCAAGTCCTGTCCCGCGCACCATATCAACCGGTAAGTCGATCTGATTTTATCGGGGCCTTTTTCTATACGAAAGACGCAAAATCTTGCTATTTTCACGCTTTTTAGGTGGTACCGACGGAGGGAATCGAACCCACACGTCCTTGCCTTGTGCGAAATATGCGTTTTTATTAGGAAAACGGTGAACTAAAACGGTAGTGGACAACAGCGGATGTTATGATATAGGTTATGACATTAGGAGACACTAACAATGGCAAGCCTACACAAAGACCCAGAAGGACGAAGTAAGTTTTGGTACTGCGCGTACAGCATCGGTAAAGGCGACGACCGGAAGCGGCATTTCAAGTCAACAAAGATGATCGACAAGAAGGCTGCGGAGGAGGTCTGTCGCGCGTGGGAACAAACAGCGCGAGTCGGAGAAACCGGCAAGCTAACGCCTGAGACGGCGCGAGAGATCGTTGCGCGTGGTGTAGCCGACATTTTCACTGCCGTTAACAGCGAGACCATGCCGAACGCCAGCGTACGGACTTGGTGCCGGCAATGGCTGGATGCGAAACAGATTGAAGCCGAGCCGTCCACGGTGTCACGCTATGAGGGCATCATCGAACAGTTCACAGCTTTTCTGGGAACGAAAGCCGACCGCGATATTGCGTCGATCCGTCCGGCTGACGTGGGACGGTTCCGTGACGAACAGGCGCGTGGCCTGAGCCGTAACACGGCGAACCTTGGCGTCAAAGTCCTGCGCGCCTGTTTCAACGCGGCGTTCAAGCAAGGATTATTGACCAGCAATCCGGCGACCCCGGTGGACAGACTGAAGCAACGCGGCGAGTGCAAGCGCCGGGCGTTCACGTTGGCTGAATTGCGGCGTGTGTTGGATGCCGTCAAAGGATCAGACTGGTATGGCGCGACGTTGACCGGCATTTACACTGGTGCGCGATTGTCGGACGTAACGGCTTTGACATGGCGTGCAGTTGACCTGCAACAGAATACCGTGGCGTTCGTGGCGAAGAAGACCGGCAAGCGGATGCTGGTACCACTGGCGAAGCCGTTGGCGGAACATCTTACCAGCCTGCCGTCCACCGATGACCCGAACGCATCGTTGTTTCCGAACTTGGCAAAGCTGTCCACGTCGCAACTGTCGAATAGCTTCCGTGACGTGCTTGCAGGTATAGGCATGGCCGACAAACGAAGCCACAAGGCTGTTGGCAATGGACGCAATGCGGCGCGGCCAGTGGCGGAACTGTCGTTCCATTCGTTGCGCCATTCTTTTGTATCGATCCTGAAAAATACTGGCGCAAATGAAGCCGTGGCAATGGCGCTGGCTGGCCACGAAACGAAAGCTGTCAGTCAAAACTACACGCACTTGGACACTGCCACGTTGCGAGGTGCGATGGACGCCATGCCGGACGTGACCAAGGCGGCGAAAGCTAAGAAGGTGACGAAATGAGGAAGCCGACGCCAGCAATTCTGAGCAGGTGAATTATGCAACCAGAAGTTTTGGACTTATTCGATACGATGCTCGACGGATACCTCAAAATTGCCCGTCAACTGGCTGCCGAACGAGCCGAACGAGGAGAGCCTCAGACTGAACTTGATAAGCTGAGCGAAAAATTGGGTTGGCCCACATCGGCGGACATGTTGATGTCGCATAAGGCAGAGTTGATCCGTCAAGTAATCCCATCTTTACTAGAAGACAAGGTCGCCTTTAACAAGTTCGTCGAGAATTGGTCTGAGGAGTTCCCCAAAAGAGCACAATTTGAGCTGAACATGCTCCTGACCAAGTTGTGGAAGCTGCCCCCCCTGCGCGCGCGCGCCACAGTGGAGGAAAAAGACGCACGAAAAAGGGTGCCGGAGATTGAGGCTAAGTTACGTGAATTTTTCGATGCAATGGAGGTGGAGTGCAAGAACGGGGATTGGCGGATGGCAATTAACAATTATCACTTGATGAAAAAGTACGAACACGACATAGAAGTTTTGTTCGACTTGGAAGAACTTCAGCGAGGGCGGAAGAACGTGGCGGCAACTTCTAAAGGCGGACGGGATAAGCAGAAGAAAATTGCGGAAAACAATAAGATAGACGGGAAACAGACCTTATACGAGCGCAATGCCGAGATCAGCCTATTTGTCGAGTGCTTGATTCTACAGGGAAACAAGCCAATGACCGCGTATCGTCAAGCCGCAAAGAAGTGGAAACATGAGTGGGGGCTGCCGGGACAAGTTAAGTCGATGAATGTCCGCACCATCATGCGTATCTACGCCGAAGCGCACCGACAAAAAAAGTAGTGACACCCGCTCTGCAAATGTCACTAGTGCGCGCCGTAGCGTACGCGCATGAACACAAAGCAACACACGCGGACGCTGGCCGCCAACACAACCAGCGCACCAGTTGAACCGGGCGCTGTCGGTTCACATATTGAGTTTTGTAGACCAGGTGACGTTCGCCAGTTGTTTGGCGTCGGCAGGAGCTACGTTTACCAACTGATTGCCAGCGGCGCGATCCGCTCCACCTGTCTGCGGCAACGCGGTAAGCGCACGGGGTGCAGAATTATTGACGTGCAATCTGTGCGGGATTTTTTGCGCGGCCAGTTCGACAAACCCACTGACGCTACGGGTGCACAATGACCACACCAGTAATCAGAGATGGGTCCACCGGCCTGTCTACCACCGGCGCACTCACCAGCACTGGCGGCGAAGAAATCTGCATCAACGAAGCTCGCCAGATAGCGCAGCTTCACGACGAGATAAATGCCACGCTCCGCACGTCACTGGAAAAAGCGATCACAATAGGTGAGCTTTTACACCACGCCAAAGCTAAACTTCCACACGGGGCATGGCTTCCGTGGATTGAAGCAAACCTCCCATTCAGTGCGCGTACAGCAACCAATTACATGCGGGTTTTCGATGAGCGGAAACTCATAAATCAGCAGTCCGCTGCCGATTTGAGCAGCGCGCTTCAATTACTGGCGGCGCCATCCATTACCAAACTCAGCGAGGCGGAACGTGCCGAACTCTGCGAATTGGAAAACATCATCGAACCTCAATTCGAGAAATTCATTGAGGGTTGTGTTCACCTAGCCATAATCCGCGACAAGCAGTTATACCGTGGGCAATCCGACAGTTTCGCAGATTACTGCAAGAAAAACTTCAACTTCGGGCCAGAATTGTTGGAATTGGTGGAGTTGTTTGTGCCGACGGGAACATGTGTATGACGCTTCTGGGGCACGTCCTGCAATACCACCAGCGCGGCTTGAACTTGCTCCCCATTGCTGCCGGCACGAAAAAACCGACCTGTGAATATAAGCATTGGCTGTCCACGCGCCAGACAGAACAGGACATCCGCAAGCTGTTTGTTGGCGACGTTGGCGTGGGCGTGATTCTTGGTGCCGTATCCGGCAACCTGTACGTCCGCGACTTTGATAAACTCTCCGCCTATGATCAATGGAGCACCACGCATCCCCAACTC
>JBAXAT010000051.1:0-7732 GCA_037142335.1 Verrucomicrobiota bacterium
CAAGGTGACCGGCTTTTACTTCACGAGCGATGGTGCGCATTGCGTCCACGATTTCTGCTCGACCGCCGTAGCTCAACGCCAGCACCAGTGTCAGCCCGGTATTCTTACTGAGCGTCTCGATGCTTTTGGCTAATTGCTTTTGCGCGCTAGCTGGTAAGTCGTGCGTCCGCCCAATCACCGCGAGTTTGACGTTGTTGGCGTTTAACTCCACAATCTCCTGCTTAAGAAAAAACTCCAACAGGTACATCAGCGCCGCAACTTCGGTGCGCGGACGTTTCCAGTTTTCCGACGAGAATGCATACAACGTCATGTATTCGACGCCGAGTTCACTGCAAGCGCGGACCATGGCGCGAACACTTTCCATGCCGATGCGATGGCCTTCGGCGCGCGGCAACCCGCGCTGTTTGGCCCAGCGGCCGTTGCCATCCATAATGATGGCGATGTGGCGGGGAATGTTTTTGGCCGGTTGGGTCACAGGAAAATTGTTTCGGCCCGGCGCGGACCGACGCTGACAATGCCGAGCTTTGTGCCGCTGAGCTGCGCGAGCTTGTTCAGGTAGAGGCGTGCCTTTTTCGGCAAGTCATCAAAGTCGCGAACGAGCTTAGTCGAAGTCTGCCAGCCATCGAATTCCTGATAAACCGGCTTGCAGCGCAGCAAGGCATCCACGTCTGCCGGTACGGTTTCGACGAGCTTGCCGTCGAGTTTGTAGGCGACGCAGACTTTGATTTTTGGCAACGTGTCGAGCACGTCGAGCTTGGTGACCGCGAGTTCGTCAATGCCGTTCAACATCACGGAAAACCGGGTGGCGATGGCATCGAACCAGCCACACCGGCGCGGGCGGCCGGTCGTGGCGCCAAACTCTTTGCCGGTCTCGCGAAGCATCGCGCCGCTAGCATCGAGCAATTCGGTAGGGAATGGACCTTCGCCGACGCGGGTGGTGTAAGCCTTCATCACGCCGACCACGCGGCCGATTCGGTGAGGCGGAATGCCGGAACCGGCGCACGCGCCACCGGCAGTGGTGTTGGAGCTGGTGACAAATGGATAGGTGCCGAAATCGATGTCGAGCAATGTGCCTTGCGCACCTTCGAGGAGGATTTGCCGGCCGTCGCGTTCATACCGGTTGAGCAACGTGACGGTGTCGGCGATGTGTCGGCGCAATTTCTTGGCGACGGCGAGGTAGTCGGCGTTGATTTTGGAGAAGCTCAATGGCTTGGCGCCGAACGCGCGCGCGATTTCGTTGGTTTCGCGAACTTTGCGGCGGAGTTTTTCGGAGAAGCTGGCCGGCGAGAGCAAATCGACGACACGGATGCCGGTGCGGCCGACTTTGTCGGAATACGCCGGGCCGATGCCACGTTTGGTAGTGCCGATTTTGCCTTTGCCTTTTTGTTCCTCACGAATGGCGTCGAGCAGCCGATGGTACGGGAGGACGAGGTTGGCGCGGTCGCTGACGAGCAGGTTACCGTTGATGGCGATGCCGCGCGACTGGAGGTGGTTAATTTCCTCGAGCAAGGCGAGCGGGTCGACGACGACGCCATTGCCGATGACGTTTAACTTGCCGGGATAGAGGATGCCGGACGGAACGAGATGGAGGACATATTTCTCGTTGCCGACCTCGACCGTGTGCCCGGCGTTGTTGCCGCCCTGATACCGGACGACAACGTCCGCCTGCTCGGTCAGGACGTCGATGATTTTACCTTTGCCCTCGTCGCCCCATTGGGCGCCGACTAAAACAGTTGTAGCCATAACCCGACAATGATAACCGAAGCTCGAAGCTGCTGGCAAGCGGCAAGAATGGCAAAGGTGGCGCTAGCCGGTTGGCGTGTTGTGCTTGACGCGCAGAGCATGGTGGTAAACTTGGAGATATTGCGTCGCTGAAATTGTCCAAGAGAAGTCTTGTGCCATCGCTTGTTGTTGGAGCTTGGCGATGTGTTGCGGCCGGTCAAACCACGTGCTGACTGCCCAGCCGATGGTGTTGTGCAACGCCTGGCTGGTCGGTTGGATAAATTTGAAACCCGTGCCGGCGCCGGTGGCTTCGTCGTAATTGACGACAGTGTCGTCGAGGCCGCCGGTGGCGCGGACGACCGGTAACGTGCCGTACCGGAGTGCGTAAATCTGGCTGAGGCCACATGGTTCGTAGAGCGACGGCATTAGGAAAAAATCGCTGCCAGCTTGGATGCGGTGGCTGAGTTCGTTGTTAAATCCGATGGATGCGCCGACGCGGCCGGGGTAGGCGGTTTGGAGCCAGCGAAAAAAAGTTTCGGTTTCAGGATCGCCATTGCCGAGGACAACTATCTGTAGCTGCATTTGGTTTAATGCCGTCGGCAAGGTATCGCGGAGAAGTGTGAAGCCTTTTTGTGTGGCGAACCGAGAAACAATACCGAATACCGGCACGTCGGGACGTTCGGCGAGGCTGAGTTCACGTTGGAGCGCAATTTTGCAGGCAGCTTTACCAGCGATGTTGTCGGCGGTATAACGTGCTGGCAGGAGAGTGTCGGTTGCCGGATTCCAGTGGTCGTAGTCCGCACCGTTGAGAATACCGAATAGGCCCGCCTTGCGGGCGTTCAGAAATGGCGCCAAACCCATGCCGCCATCAGGTGTGAGAATTTCCTGCGCATGTGTTGGCGAAACGGTCGTGAGTGCGTCGGCGTAGTTGATACCGGCTTTGAGCAGGTTAAGTTTGCCGTGGTCTTCCAGTGCGCCGGGATGAAAATGGTCGCCGGTAATACCGATATATGGAAACACATCGGATGGATAAACACCTTGGTAGCCGATGTTATGAATGGTCAACACGCTAGCAGTATCTGCTAACGGAGAGAGGACGCGATCCCAAGTTTTTAGAAAGACCGGTACCAGTGCACTTGGCCAGTCGTTAACGTGCATGATTTGCGGAATCCAATTCCGGTCCTTACAGATTTGAAGCGCGGCTTTTGATAGCAAAGCGAACCGGTAAGCATTGTCGGAATAATGTCCGGTCGGGCCATCATAGAGACCCATCCGGCCAAAATAACTTTCGTATTCAACAAACCAGGTTGGCACGCTGCCATCCAGCTGTGCTTCATGCAGCCCGACCCAGTGTTCCGCGCCGCCACCCATGTGAATGCAGTGTGAACCCACAACATGCAATCCGAATTTGTGACGGTCGATAAACGAGTACAACGGCAACATCACTCGCACATCGTGTCCGAGTTGTTGGAGCGCTTTGGCCAATCCGGCGACAACGTCGCCGAGACCGCCGACCTTGGCAAATGGCGCGCACTCGGAGGCGACGAACAAAATCTTCATTGGTGTTTCAGTGGCCATGATGTGTTACGGCGCGTCAGTCCTGAACGGTGAGGCCGGCAAGCCGGCGCCGTTGTAAAGATTCGCCCCCGCCGGGTTATGGGCCCAAGCGTACCGGACTGCGACCGGCTCTTTCACGTCGGGATGCGACACAATCACGGTGTCGCCGGCCATCTTCGCGTTGGCCCAAATCCATTTCTTGTCAGCGCCGGCAATGGCAAAACCTTTCAGCTCGCCGCCTTTCGCCACGAGTTCGCCGTCGGTGTGCGTGAAGGAAAGCACCACTTCATTGCCGGTGATTTTGTGACCGGCCGGCAACGGTCCCGACCACACCACATCTTTATGACCGTACACCGTCGCGAGCGCCCACGATGCCAACCGGTGTCCGACTTCCTGCTTGTTTTTTGGATGAATGTTGCTGGCTTCACCGGTGCCGAGCGCGATTGCCATGCCGGTGTGTGGCAGTTTTAGCGTCTGCAGCATGCCTTCGCGCACGAGTGCCCAGCCAGAATCTTCGACCGGTACGGTCTGCGCTGCCGTGTATTCAGGTAATTGCACCCACGCGAACGGGAATTCGTTATTCCAGCGCGTTCGCCAATCCTGAATCAGCGTCGCGAGTTGCAGTCCGTACAACTTACCGGCGCTGGCATTTGCTTCGCCCTGATACCAGATTGCGCCGCGCAATGCGTACGGAATCAAGGGCGCAATCTTGCTGTTGAACAGACCGGCGCGCGGATCCGGCCGCAAGCGCGGTTCGATCGGTTTGACCGGTTGGCGTGGCTCTGGCTTACCTTCGGCCTTGGCTTTGGTCGCAGCTTCTTTCCACGTGGCTAATTGCTTCTCGTAGTCGGCTTGGACTTGTTCGGGATTCCATGCGGCTTGATTGCGGGCGAGATCTTGGGCGCGGGAGTCGATCTCCAGCTTAATCCGTAGTTGTGCCAACTGCGCCTCCAGACTTGTCCACGCCTCAATGGGGGTGCCGCCAACCGAGGCATTGATCAGGCCGATTGGGGCGCCAGTTTTCTGATGGATCTCGCGACCAAAAAAGTAGGCCGTCGCCGAAAAACTGCCGACGGTATTCGAGCTGCACACCGTCCACGCACTTGTAAACGTGCGGATGTTTGGGAAATCAGCGGCCGTTTTTACCTTCTCGAAATCTTTGGCGTCTTTGACGTTCATCGCCATGTTGGACTGGCCGGAGCAGAGCCAGACATCGCCCACGAGAACATCCGCAATCTCGATGCTGTTTTTACCTTTGACCGTGAGTGTAACCGGCTCGCCGGTTTTCAATACGTCAAGCTTTACCATCCATTTCCCGTCCTTGCCGGCGGTCACCTTCTTCGTCTGGCCGGCTATCGTGACGGTAACTTCCTCGCCGGCATCCGCCCAGCCCCAGACCGGCGCGTTGACACCGGCTTGCAGTACCATGTGATTAGAAAAGATGGCCGGTAATTTAACATCCGCCGCCGCCCGCGTTGCCAGCGCAGCGACAATGGCGATAAAGATTCGAGTGGAGTTTCTCATGGTGATTTCTTTCGGGTTACCGGCTCCATAACAGAAGCGTTAGTTCAATGCAACTTCTCCGCGAAGTCGGACACATGCGCCTGCGCCAGCCGTGTGAAATCGGCGTAACTCATTTTGATCGCGTCGCTGTGCGTGCCGGCTTCAAAGGCGATGCGCGTGTTTTGCTCAAAGCCGACATCCAACAACATCTCAACTCCATAGAGATGGCCGAATGGTGGCATTGTGCCAATTTCACAGTCCGGGAATAGTGCCTTAAAATCTGCTTCCGCTGCTAATGCCGGCACATCGCCGGCCGCAACCTGTACCCGCTTCCAATCCACCCGATAGCTTGCCGGCAAGACCAACATCACGAGACGCGTCCCGGCTTTCACCATCACGACCTTGGCGTGCTCGTGGCCTTTAACGCCCTCGATGGCTGCCAGTTCCTGCGCCGTGAACGCGACCGGGTGATGCACGATTTCATAGGACACTTGGTTCTGGTTCAAAAACTCAATGAGGCGATCCGGTATTTTCATAGTTTATCTACCAGAACTTCCAGTCGCCGCGCGCCAGCACCCATGCGGCGAGCGCGGCGTTGCTGACAGCGTGGGCAATGACACAGGCGGTGACGCTGCGCGTCCGGTGCAGGAGCCAATTGTAAAGTACGCCGCAAATCAAGCCGGCCAGCCATTGGTTGTGTTCCGCGCCGAAGAGCGCCACTGTGATCACAAACGCCCGCCACGAAAAGACGCCGACCGGCACGGCGCGAAAATCCTCGTTGTCGAGCCAGCGAATCAAAAACGCGCGCCAGAATAGTTCCTCCATGACCGGCACCACCAGCACTGCGCCGGCAACCCGGCCGGCAATGAACATCCACCTGCCCAGTGCCGGCTGAATCAATGTTGGATCAAATGACGGCAAGGTGGCGGTTTTAGGCGGCGGTGAGTGCAACAATTGGCTGAGCCAGTTCTCGGACCTGAACATCAGCTCGTCCACTTTCGGATAAAAGGGATCGCCAGCGATCCAGACGGCAATCGCCGCCAATCCGATGCCGACTGCCAGCCATGAGAAGCCGGGTTGTAGTTCAGTGTACTGTTTCCGAAACAACCAGAGTGTGCCGGCGACGGCAAATATTTTAACTGGATAAAGCCAGATAATGTTGGTGTTGGACTGTACAAGCAGGAATGCCATGTACACCGCCATCGGCGCCACGTACGGCAGCCACGGTCGCCGCGATACCGGTAAAATGTTCATAGCTTGGTAAGACATACACCAGTGAGGTTTTGTCTTGCAATGGCAATACGCTCCGCCACAATTACAGGTAACGGAGATAATCATGACCAGTCGCGAACGCTTGCAGCTTACGCTCAACCACAAACAACCGGATCGCGTGCCAGTGGATTTTGGCGGCACGGCGGTGACCGGGATGCATGTCGCCGCGCTCAGCCGCTTGCGCCAAGCCATGCTGGGCGAGCCGAATTACCGGGTCAAAGTCGTCGAACCATACCAGATGCTAGGCGAAGTGGACGAGTCGCTCCGCCACGCGCTCGGCATTGACGTGGTCGGACTGATTCCGCGCACGACGCTGTTCGGATTTGAGAATCGCACCTGGAAGCCGTTCGCGTTGTTCGACGGTACGGAAGTGGCGGTGCCGGGCGATTTCAATGTCACCAAAAACTCCGATGGCGATTTGTTAATTTATCCGACCGGTGACGTGACTGCGCCGCCGAGCGGGCGAATGCCGAAAGACGGTCATTTCTTCGATTCAATCATCCGTCAACCACCGGTGGATGACGACAATCTGAATCCGGCTGACAATTTGGAAGAGTTTGGCTTGTTCAGCGATGACGTGCTGCGCTGGTACGAGTGCCGGATTACTGAGTTAACCAGCCAGACAGATGGCGCGGTGATTCTCACGATGCCGGGTACGGCGTTTGGCGACATTGCGCTAGTGCCGGCACCGTGGATGAAACATCCGAAAGGCATCCGCGACGTGGAAGAATGGTACATCTCTACTGCGGTGCGCCAAGATTACGTTCACAAAATCTTTGAGAAGCAATGCGAGATTGGTCTGAAAAATTTGGCGGCACTCATCAAAATTCTCGGCGACCGAGTGCAGGCAGTGTTTCTGACCGGCACAGATTTTGGTACGCAACGTGGTCCGTTTATTTCGCAGGCCACCTACCGGGAATTATTCCAGCCATATCACCGGCAAATCAACCGCCTGATTCACGCGCAAAGCAAATGGAAGACTTTCATTCATTCGTGCGGCGCGGTGATCGACCTCTTGCCGGACTTCATTGATTCCGGTTTCGATATTTTGAATCCCGTCCAATGTTCCGCCTGCGGCATGGACCCGGCAACGTTGAAGCGCGAGTTCGGCCGGCACGTGACATTTTGGGGCGGCGGCGTCGACACGCAAGGTGTGCTGTCATCCGGCACGCCTGACGAAGTCTACCGGCAAGTGCGCGAACGGATTGAGATTTTTGGCGAAGGCGGCGGTTTTGTGTTCGACTCTGTCCACAATGTCCAAGCCAACACGCCGCTGGCGAATTTGCAAGCGATGTTCCGTGCGTTGCAAGATGCGGCGCGCTAGCGCTTGCGGCCGGCCCAGAATTTCGTCAGTTCCGGTTCCAAATTCCGGCACACCAAATCCGCACCCCAATCCGCCGGGAAGAGCGCGGTGTATTGGTTTTGGATAAATCGCTGGCACACCAACACTGCCACGCCGGTATCTGTCTCCGACCGGATTAGCCTGCCGACCGACTGAATGACGCGATTCATGCCGGGATAGAGATACGCAAATTCAAAACCCTTACCGGTTCTCGTCTGATAATACTGGCGCATCAACTCGCGCTCGAAACTCATCTGCGGCAATGCCGGGCTGATGACGATGACGCCAGACAACGTCTCGCCGGGATAATCCACGCCCTCCGCAAACGCGCCGCCT
>JBAXAT010000052.1:0-7726 GCA_037142335.1 Verrucomicrobiota bacterium
GCGGCAATGGGTCAATCAAGCTGACCATCTGGTGGCACGGTTCCCATTCGATACCAAGATTCTTGGCCGGCACCTCGTTGAACATCATTTCCCATGCCGTCGGCGCATTGGCAATGTTCCAATCGCCGCGATCCCAATCGCCGCCCATGTCGCAATTCTCAAATGCCAGCCGGACGCCTTTGTCAGCGGCGCGCTGGGTGAGCAGGCCGAAAATCTTTTTAAACTGCTTCATTGAATCCGGGATCGGCTTATCCACAATACGGCCTGCAAACCCGCAGACAAGATCGCAGCCGAACAACGGCGCAGCATCAATGCACTTCTTCCAATCGTCGGCCGTAGCCGATTCCATAAGCGGATTACCATAAATACCCAGCGTGCTGATGATGGCGGTGCCACCCGCTTCATTGAGCACGGTTTTGGTTTCGCTGGCCAACTTTTTTAGGTCCACAGTGCCAACGGTTTTCCAGAAATTAATCTGAAAACTTTCAAAGCCGTGTGGCAGGATTTGCCGGATGTAGGCCGGGGTTTGCGCACCTTTGCCGGCGAGCGTGCCAATGCGGATATCGGAATGAGCTTTCATAATAAAATTTCAGCACTCCTTGTTTGTTATTACGATTTCTTTGAACTGAGCAAAGCCTCTTCGGCGGACTTTGTCCATTGGCCGAGCGATACGGCTGGGGTGAGTTCTGACAATGGTGTGAGTTTTAAGCCTTTCACAGACGGATAAACCATGATCTTGCCGGGCATTGTGTTTTTCTCGACGGCACGGATGCCGTCAATTGCGCCGTCGAGACCGGTCACAGCGGCGACGGAGAGATTGGTGTCGAGTTGCCGGGACACGACCTTGCGTAATACCAATTTCAAATCTTCAAGCGTCGAACCGCTCGTGCCGATAAAGTACAATTGCTTGGCAATGTAGGTGTCTAGATCGAGCGTGGCGGTCTTGTCGGCCGGGATACCGGCAAAAATATTGATCAGCGCGCGCGGCGAGGCGGTCGGAATCGCCTTCTCAACCAGCGCCGGTACCGGGGCCATGAGCACGATGTAGTTGAACGCCTCGGTTAGTTTATCTTGTTGCGGATTGTAGCAACGTAATGTCAGTTTATTTTTTGCGGCAACCGGCTCGGCTAGATTGCGCAACTGCGCCAACCGCTCAGGGCTGAGATCGCCAGCAAACACCGTCACGCCGGGTACGCCTTGGCACAAATCGCGAATAACGTGCATCGTGCCCATGGGGCCGGCGGCGCCAATGATGTTGATTTTATCGTTCGGTCGGATTTCGGCGGTCGCCGGGATACTAGCGAAGGCATCGGCAACGTTGGCGCCGGTGGTGCCGGTGACGCGAATTCCACCATAGTGTATGCGGCCGACTTGCGAAACGACCGGGCGGCCAAACTTGCCACCACACTGACAGATAATTAACAAACCCTTAGTGCCGACGTTTGCGAAAAGCTTTTCGACCACCGCTGGGTCACTGCCAAAATATACGACATCGTCAAACACCCAAGCCGGGATGGCATCCGGTTGCACCCGTGTGACGTCGCCGGCGTCCACCACGCCATCACCAACCACCAGCACTTTACCACCGGGTTTGAAGCCGCGCCGTTGTTCCTCAACATAGGCCTCTTCCACGCACGCCCATGGTTCGCACAACGCGAGGGCCGACGCTGATAAATCTTCTGGCACTGGAATTAGCATCGACTCGCCTTCCGGGGAAATGATAGCGCGTTCGTCCATTAACACATATTCCTGCAATGCACCCTCGAAGTTGTAGCCGAACGCCGCGGCTGAGCTGGTTGTTGGTAACCAACGGTAATCCGCCTGCACGAGATAGCGGCCGCCGATTTTTGCTTTCTGGACTTTGTCGCCGACCGCCAGGACGCGCACCACAGTTTCGTGGCCGGGCACGGTCGGCTTATCGCCGGGAACATAGTTCGGCATTTCCGCGAGCGCCGCCGAGGTGATGCCGGTGTTCACTTCCGATTTGCGGGCGTGACCTGAAAATTGTTTGAGCAATTTCAAATCGGAAAAACACAAACCGCAGACTTCGACCCGGCACAGAATTTGATGCGAGCCTGGCGTGAAGACCGGCTTGTTGTCGTTGATTTTGAGTTGGTCAAGGCCGACCAATTGAATGGCGTGTTGGGATTTTGGGATGGTGTTCATTAGATTGTTTCCTCGCGGTCGGGAGTGAGTTCCCGTCCTAGTTTCTCGAAATAGTCGTTCTTATCGGCCACAAATGCAAATCGGTGTTTTGCCCAGTCGCTGAGATAGCCGCGGCAATACCGGCGCTGAAGCACCGAATGGGCATAGGCAATGTGCGCACCCTTCAAAAAGACTGGCACCAACGGCTTCAACTCGGCACTATTGAAATCATCCACGAACTTGTTACCGGGCGTATTCATTTCCGTTCCGACAATCACCGGGAAGTGATGTTTCTCGGCGAGCGCAACGACATCGTATAGATTTTGCAGTTTCTGATCTTTAATATCCGGCGTGTAGTTGCGGTCTGGAATGATGTTGATGGCAGCGGCACCGGTCGCCTTAGCGACTGCAAACAACTCCTCAATGCACTTCTCGCCCTCGCTGGTACCATCGAGCCAGGTCAACGCCGGGATCGCGCCGGCTTCGATTACGAACCGGTTCATCTCCGCCATCAGCGGAAACGATCCCGCACCGGGCTGCACGTAACCTACTCCGCCTTTCTTCATCGTCTTGGCGCGGATCAACGCCTGCACCTTGACGGCATCGTTCGGGCAATCGCCGAGCTTCGCTTTCCAAAATGCCGTGTCACTTTTTTTCGAGTACGCCTCGCAAATGTGACGTTCGGTGGCGTTGCCGGCTGGCGTGAGCGGCATCACATCGTGCTCGTAGTCGAGCGCGACCGGCGCGGTGAACATGTTGACGCGCGCGATAAGTTCCCGATTGCGTTGCGTGGAGGTCGCCCGCATCTGCGCAAGAAAAGGATGCTGAAGTTGCCGGGTAAATCCGACGCCCATGTGATACGCAATACCTGGTTCGCCGGGGGAATTGATGACGCGCGTGGCAAATTCCGGCACGAACACCCGCGATTCCATGCTGACGCAGCGTTTGAGACCACAGAGCTTGCCGGCTTCCCAGAATTCTTCCAAGCCGTCGAGCACGTCGAAGTCCACAATACCGGCGGCGGCGAGGCCGTGTTGCCTAGCTAATACCGCGAAATGCGTCGGAGAATAGCCGTAAGCGTTGTACGAAAAAAACGTGTGACTATGGAGATTGACATCAGTACCGGTGGCCGGCCACTTGGCGCCCGCGCAGATGGCGAGTAATGCTTGGCGACGCTCGGCGGCATTGAAACTGTCAAGCACTGCGTTCATAGCGTGAGTTTTTGAAATCGTTCGTAAGCCGTGGCCCACACGGCGCCATCTTGGGGCTGGTATGTCTGCATCGCAAACGAATTACGGACGACTTGCCGGAGTTCGGCGAGGTCTTTTAATTGGCCGAGCGCTAAAGCTTGGATGAGAATGTTACCGGTCGCAGTCGCTTCAGCCGGGCCGGCAATCACCGTGCGACCGGTCGCATTCGCGCTAAACTGGTTCAACAATAAATTCTGGCTTCCGCCACCGACGATGTGCAGCGTCGTGACCGGATGACCGGTGATAACTTCGAGTTGTTCAAGTGTGCGCCGGTACAGCAGGGCGAGACTTTCAAGGATGCAGCGGATGAATTCGCCTGGCGTGGTCGGCACGGGCTGGCCGGTCTCGCGGCAGAACGCGGCGATTTTCTCCGGCATATTGCCGGGCTTGCCAAAGCGTTCGTCGTTTGGATTGATCAGCGACCGCAACGGCGCGCATTTCTCAGCGAATTGCCGGAGTTCGTTGTAATCGTGTTTACCCCATTGCCGACGGCATTCCTGCTGAATCCAGAGACCTATAATGTTTCTCAGAAGCCTGATACTATGGCCATAGCCGACTTCGTTGGTGAAATTGTATTGCCGGCTTTGGTCGGTAATAACCGACTTCTTCGTCTCGACACCGAGCAACGACCACGTACCGGAACTCAAATATGCCCAGCCTTTACCAGCGGCCGGTACCGCCGCCACCGCCGCGCCGGTATCGTGCGAGCAACCCGCGACGACTTGCGTTCCTGTCAGTTCAAACTCCGGCAAGACCGGTCCGAGTATCGTACCGGCTGGCACAATTTCCGGGAAAAGTTTTTTTGGTAAGCCGAGCTTCTTGAGTAACGGCCGGGACCATTTCTTCTTTTTCGGATTGTAAAGCTGGGTCGTGCTGGCGAGCGATTGCTCAGCTTTCGCGACGCCGGAAAATAGATAATTAAAATAGTCGCCAATCAGAAGAAACCGGTCGGCATTTTTAAACAGCCACGGACGATTACCGGCATCCCAGTGAAGTTGGTATGCGGTGTTGATCGTCATGAATTGGACTCCGGTCTCTGCGAAAATCTCGGCGGCGGCAACCACCGGAAAGGCCCGCTCAAATGCGCCGTTGTTGCGGTCGAGATCCCGGTAATGATACGGCGCACTCAGCAACGGCTCGCGGTCTTTGAGCCAAACATAGTCCACGCCCCACGAATCGGTGCTGAGACTTTCAATTTTCAATCCGCGCTCAGCAACCTTGCGAAGGCCGGTTTTCAATTCGTCAAATATCCGCAGCACATCCCAGCGCCACGTGCCGTTGATGACAACCGGGCCGTTCGGAAACCGGTGAATTTCTTCGAGAGTCAGCTTGCCGGCGTTGAGCGTGCCGAGTATTACCCGGCCGCTCTCCGCGCCGAGGTCGCAAGCGATGTAATGTCGCGCGCTCATAGCTCAGTATTTCCCGTAGACCGGCCCGAAATTTTTACACGCTGCCGCATCATTGCCGCAAGCGATCCAGACGCTCGGTCGGTAAATCCGCTCGGAGACGACGTTGTGCATATAAACCGGAATGCGGAGCATCGACGCCAGCGTGATTAAGTCCGCGCCGATGTGGCCGGCACTGAACGCGCCGTGATTCGCGCCCCAGTTGCTCATCACTGTGTACGGATCGCGGAATACACCGGTGCCGGTGCAATTCGGCACAAACCACGTCGTCGGCCAGGTTTCGTTCGTGCGTTTGTCGAGCGTGTCATGGACTTCGCCCGGCAACTCGACCGTTTCACCTTCCGCAATTTGCAAGACCGGGCCTATGCCTTTGACGATGTTCAACCGCGACATCGTGACCGGCATCCCGCCGCGCGTTCGCATCCGCGTCGAGTAACCACCGCCGAGGAAATATTCAAATACCGCGTCGCACCATTCGGTGGCGCCGAGACACTTGCCAGCGTCTTCGGGCGTGACTTGCCACCACGGCTTGATGCCGGGTACACCGTTGACTTCCTGTTCACCGGTGCCATCGAGCGCGGCGGCACCGCTGTTGATGAGATGCAGCATGCCGGCTTCGGCTATACCGGCAAGCGTGTGGCCGGTAACGCGCTTGACCGCCTCCGGCGACCAGTAGGTGCGCACGTCGGCAAAAATTTGTGCGCCGCCGGTCAGCAGGTGGCCGAACAACATGCACGCGCCGTTGAGCGAATCATTTTCCGTCGCGACGAGGTACGGTTGCCGGATGCCGGTCCAGTCGAACGAGGTGTTGAGAATCGCTTCGAGAAAATCGCCGTTCGGCAAGTGGTCGGTCCACTGGCGTTGGCCTTGGAAGCCGGCCAAGATCGAATTGTGGCCAAACGCCTCTTCGCCGAAGCCCAGCTCGGCGAGGCGCGGGTTGCCGACCATCAAGTCGCGAGCAATCATTGCCATCTTCACGCAGTATTCCCATTCCCGATCTTTCTGCTCGCGCGTGTGCTGCTTTTTTAGGTTGTTCAGGTCGCGGCCTTCCCGGCAATTTTCACGAACCCATTTGATCGCCTTTGTAAATTCTTTCGGATCGTAAATGCCGCGCTCGATGCGCCGGATAAATTCCACCATGTCAACGAACACCACCCGCATGCCGAGGAATGTCTCAAAAAACGACACATCCACAATCGAGCCGGCAATACCCATTGAGGTGCCGCCCATCGAGCAGTACGATTTGCCTCGCATTGTCGCGACGGCGAGACCGGCTTTCGCAAACTGGAGTAGCATTGCCTGCACATCCGCGGGAATCGTCTGCTCGTCGCCATCCTGCACATCGCGCCCGTAGATGTTGAAAATCGGTAACCCTTTTTGGTTATGCGCGGCCGAGAGTGCCGCAAGATAAACAGCGCCGGGCCGCTCTGTGCCGTTAAAGCCCCAGACCGCTTTGGGTGTGAGCGGATCCATGTCCATCGTTTCGGAACCGTAACACCAGCATGACGACACGGTCAGCGACACACCAACGCCTTCCTTGGTAAATTTCTCCGCGCACATTGCCGCCTCGGCGATGCCGCCAATACACCGGTCGGCGATAACACATTCGACCTTTGTCCCGTCGGCATGACGGAGGTTCTGCGACAGAAAGCGCGCCGCCGACTTGGCCATGTTCAGCGTTTGCTTTTCCAACGACTCGCGAACGCCACCGAGCCGGCCATCAATCGTCGGGCGAATACCAATTTTCGGGTTTGCACCGACAAGCCGATTCTGTGGGCGATTCAGTTTGAGGAGTGTTGTCATGGAATTATTCCTTCAGGAGTATGTACTTAAAGCAATCCGGGCGTCAAGACGGTGATGAAGTTGGCGTTCCGACAATCCAACGGTACTGACCTATCACCCGGTTGAAGAACACCGATTGCGGGCGTTGCGGGAAATCTTTCAAGCCAAAGTCTACCGGGTGCTCGTCCAGCAGAAATTATTATCGCCTGCGCTGGTTCACCGCTTCTTGCAGTGGAAACACAGTGGCTTTAACCTGTTCCGGGGCGAGGCCGTGGCGGGCCCGCACCGCGCCGAACTCGAAAACCTCATGCAATATATCCTGCGCCATTCGTTCTCCGTGGAGAAAATGACGTATCTGCCGCAGAACGGCCGGGTGGTTTACCATTCACGGATGAACCAGACCACGCGGCGCAATTTCGAAGTCTTCACCGCCGTGGATTTTCTGGCTGCGGTAACGCGGCACATCCCCGACAAAGGCGCCCAGATCGTCAAATATTACGGCTGGTACAGCAACAAAGCCCGCGGCCAGCGTGCCCGAAATGCCGTTTCCGTTGCGGCGAACCCGCTGCCTCCGACTGAATCCGCAATCGACAATCCGCAATCCAAGATTCCCCGCCGCATTCCTTCCCGCACCTGGCGCGAACTCATCAAAAAGATCTGGAACACCGACCCGCTGCTCTGCCCGCAATGCGGCGGGGAAATGCGGCTGATCTCATTGATCGAGGATCGGCAGGTCATTGAGGACATTCTGCGCCATCTGAGTCTCTGGGAAGAGAAAGACGGCCCCAGCGGACTGGCTCCACCCGAACCACCCTTCCGGCTCGAACTCACCTACGCGCCGGTCGACGACGATCAGCCGTTTTGTCCCGACGAATCATTCGCCGAATAGAATTGGTCTGTCGCTCAACTCCTGCTGACTGCGCCGGCAACTCCGGATTTGCACGTAGGGTAAAGCTTCCAGCTTGCCCATCTGGTTTTTTGGCTTGCGCTCTGCTGTCCGCGAGCGTAAATCATGCTCACGAAAGGAAAGGAAATTGCATTTTGCGAACTGAAAGCAGGCAAAACAGGTAATCGGCTCGGAATCCGTAGAAATTTTCCGTCCCCCCTTAACCCCCCTGCGCAAGCGTGATTCGGTGCCACAAA
>JBAXAT010000053.1:0-7685 GCA_037142335.1 Verrucomicrobiota bacterium
AGCACTGACACGATCCCGCTTGCGTGTCAGTCTGTCCATTTGCCGCATTGGAGAAATCGCCACGCGGCTCAGTGCTGTGGCGCAACGACCGGTGCATCGGCTGCCGGTATTGCCTGCTTGCCTGTCCATTTGGCGTGCCGAAGTACGAATGGGACAACGCGTTGATGCCCCGGGTGAACAAATGCGATTTCTGTGATGACCGGCAAGCGGCAAACCTGCTGCCGGCGTGTGTGGCGGCGTGTCCGACTGGTGCATTAAAGTTTGGCAAGCGATCGGACATGTTGCGAGAAATGAAGGCACGGATTGAGTCGTTGCCGGGCCGGTATACGACGATGTATGGAGACCGAGTGGTTGGTGGCACATCGTGGTTTTATCTTTCAGATATTCCAATCGAACAACTCGGATTTCCGACGAATTTACCAATGACGCCGATGCCGGCGCTGACTTGGAATTGGCTGGCGAAAGTGCCGTTTATTGCGATTGGTTTGGGGTTTGTGCTTGGCGGGATCGTCCGTTTGCGTCGCAGGGAAGGGGCGATTCATTAAATGGATGTGTTGCTGATATTGTTTCGGATTATTGCCGCACTGGTGATGGCAGTCGTAGCCGCCGGTGCGTGCTGGTTGCTGGAAGGTCGGCAACGTCCGAAGTCGATGTCGTTTGCAATCATGGGCTGGGTGTTCTTAATTGTGTTATGGGGAGTCGGTGGATATGCATTTGCAACACGATATGCGTTGGGGTTGGGCGCGGTAACTAACTTGACGGATCAATTTCCGTGGGGGATTTGGAAGGCGTTGGTGTTGTGCGGAATTTCGTTCGCGGCAGGCGGATTTCTGACAGCGTGCATGGTGTACATTTTCCGGATTCGGATATTTTACCCAATCGTGCGGCCGGTGGTGTTGGCGGCATATCTTGGCTATATGTTGTCGGCATCAGGTGCGTTACTTGTTGATTTGGGTCGGTACCACCAGATCTGGCGGCCAATCGTGAACTGGCAACACCGGTCGGTGTTGTTCGAGGTGTCGTGGTGCGTGATGTTGTACACAGGCGTCTTAACAGTGGAGTTCGCGCCAATCGTCCTACAGAAACTCGGTTGGCGACGGTTGGAACGTTTCGTCCATGCCATTACGGTGCCGTTTGTGATCTGCGGCGTGATTCTGTCTACCGTGCACCAATCGTCGTTAGGATCGCTGTTTCTGATTGTACCGCAAAAGCTATTGTCGTTGTGGTATTCGCCGTTCATCCCAGTTTTCTTTTTCCTGAGCGCCATTGTGTCCGGGTTTGCGATGGCAATTTTTGTTTCGGCACTGTCGTTTTGGCTGTTTCACAGAAATCTTGATCCGAAAGTCCTGACGGCGCTAGCGAAAGGGATGACGCCATTTTTGATGGTGTATTTGTTCCTGCGGATTGCTGACTTAACATCCCGGAATGCGTGGGGCGATGTGTTCGCTTATCCATTGCAGGGATTTTCGTTTGTGGTGGAAATGGTGCTACTGACGCTGCCGCTCTTTGTGTTTTTGCGAACACGGTGGTCTGGCCGGCGGCGCTGGGCATTTGCGGCAGCAATTCCGATCATCCTTGGCGTAATCCTCAACCGGCTCAACGTGGCGTGGATCGGTTTATTGCCAGGCACGGGCGCACATTACTTTCCGTCGTGGATTGAGATTGTCGTCACACTCAATCTGGCATCATTTGGCTTTGTGATTTTTGGCTTGTCCGCCCGGTATCTGCCGCTATTTGAACGCTCCGAACAAAGCACGCCCGACCAGCAGGCGACTCTTGCGCGGTCGCCTACGGTGTCGTAGGCTGCGCATGTGCTGCGTACTAATTTGACGACAAAAATCCTAGCAGCCGTTGGCGTGACAGTGGCGGTGGTAATCGCCATCTATACGTTCTTCGTGTATCGCGTCCAAAGCGAATGGTGGCGCGAGCGCAGCCAAGCGCAAAATGTTATTAGCGCCAGCCTTGTCCACGAATACCTCCAGGGTGTCATGCTCAGCGAGCGCCATGAAGAAGTATTTCATTTCCTCAAACAACTCAAAGACTCCGGGGAGATTTGGCGCGGTCGTATCGTTAGCACCGATGGCGCGGTCGTCTTTTCAACTGAAACACAGGAAGTTAAACGCACCAGCGTCAAACTACCGCCTGGTCTTTTTCAGGAAAAACGCATCCTTCAAGGCGAACATAGCGAACGCAAGGAACACCTTGCCGTCGTCATGCTCCCTGTTACTAAGTTCCAATCCTGCGAAAAATGCCACCGCACTCAGGAACCTTTCCTTGGTGCTATCGTCCTTGAGCGCTCCCTCATTCCCGCCGAGGTAGCCGTTAACCGCAACCTCACCCTGTTGATTGTTTACGGCATCCTCATCTTCGCCATCGTCGGCGTCGTCGTCTGGCTGCTCATTGTTCGCTTGGTGACCCATCCTGTTCACAACGTCCTCTCCCAAATGGAACGCGTTCGCACTGGTGACCTGGCTGCCCGCGCCACCTCACAAAGTCGCGATGAAATCGGTCGCCTAGCTGACGGATTTAACACCATGGTTATTAGCCTTGAAACCACCACTGACGAGCTTCATGAATCGCACACTCGCCAAATTCAGCAAGCCGGCAAACTGGCTTCCATCGGCGAACTCGCCTCCGGCATTGCCCATGAAATCCGCAATCCACTGGCCGGCATTGGGGCTGCCGTCGAGATTCTCGCCGAGAAAAGCAGTGAACAGGATCGTGAAATTGTCGGAGAAATCCGCCGTCAAATCCAGCGCCTCAACTCCACTTTGCGCGGCCTCCTCGATTTTTCCCGTCCCAGTGAACCGGAGATTGTCCCCTGTGACATCGGCGAGTTAGTTAAGCCCATGATCGCCCTTGCCCGGCCCGACGCCCAAAAAGCCCAAGTCAAAATCGATGTCGACTCCATCACCGACCTGCCGCCGATCTGTACCGATCCCCAGCAAGTCCAGCAAGCCCTCCTCAACATTATCCTCAATGGCATCCAAGCTATGCCGCAGGGTGGCGCACTCACCATCCATGGGGAAATCATTGAGAAAACTATTCAGCGCGATCATCCGCGCACCTTACGCCTTGCCATTCGCGATACCGGCGTCGGCATTCCCCGTGAAAATCTAGACCGGATTTTTTCGCCATTCTTTACCACCAAACACCGTGGGACCGGCCTCGGTTTGGCGATCACCCGTTCCATCATCGAAAAAAACAATGGCCACATCTCCGTCCAGAGTGAAGTTGGCCGCGGCACCACCGTGTTGCTTGAATTCCCCGTTTGCAAACAGGAGGCTTGCGATGCCAAAAAGCAAAGTACTTGTCATTGATGACGAACGGCTCGTCCGTTGGTCCCTCGAACAAAAACTTTCCCGCGAAGGCTACGACGTCGAAAGCGCACCCACCGGCGAGGAAGGTCTCAACCTCCTTCGCGACGGTGGTCACGAACTAGTGCTCCTCGACCTGCGACTGCCCGGTATCGACGGCATTCAAACTCTTCAGGAAATCAAAAAAATTGAACGCGATATCGGCGTCATCATGCTTACCGCCGATACCGGTATCTCCCGCGCCGTCGAATGTGTCCGGCTTGGGGCCCACAACTACCTTTGCAAACCATTCGACTTCGACGAAGTCCGGCTGGCCCTCGAAAAAGCCCGTGAAGATCTCCGCCTCCGGCGTGAAGTCACCCGTATTCGCCGGCAACAACTGCGTGAATTCGGCGTCCAAAATCTTGTCGGCCCCAGCCCGGCTCTGCGCGCCGCTCGTGACCTGATTAAAAAAATCGCAACCAGCGACGCCACGACTGTCCTCATCGAAGGTGAAAACGGTACCGGCAAGGAACTGGCCGCGCGGGCTATCCATTTCAGCGGTGCGCGCGCCGACCAACCGCTCCTTGATCTCAACTGTTCAGCCGTTCCCGAAACTCTCTTCGAAAGCGAACTCTTCGGTCATGAGCGCGGTGCCTTTACTGACGCCAAGACCATGAAAAAGGGACTCTTCGAAATGGCCGATGGCGGGACACTCTTGCTCGATGAAATTGGCGACCTCAAGCCCACCATGCAGGTCAAGCTCCTCCGTGTCCTCGAAACCCGCAAGTTTCGTCGGGTTGGCGGTACGCAGGATATCGCCATTGATGTTCGCGTCATTGCGCTCACCAACAAAGACATGACCACTGCCGTCCAGCGCAGTGAGTTCCGGCAGGACCTCTACTACCGCCTCAAGGTCATCGCCGTTAAAATGCCACCACTCCGCGAACGCCCGGCTGACATTGTTCCTCTGGCTGAACATTTCCTCGAACACTTTGCCGAGGAATTCAAGAAACCCAAGAAAAGCCTCTCGCTTGAAGCGCAGCAGGCCATCACGCGCTATGCTTGGCCCGGTAACGCCCGCGAACTCCGCAATGCCATCGAACGCGTTGTTATCCTCGAAGCCGATCCAACTATTTCCTGTGATCATCTCCCGCTTGAAATCCGTGCCGGTGTGCCGAGCGCCGGTCCGACCGTAGTCATTCTTCCTACCGACGGTATCGCTCTTGAAACCGTCGAACGCGACCTCGTTCGGCAAGCCATGGAGCGTACCAACGGCAATCAGACCCGCGCCGCCGAACTCCTCGGCATCGAACGTGATGCTCTCCGCCGCCGGCTGATTAAGTACGGATTCCGTGAAACCGACGTAGAAACTGCGTGATTGCGCGCTATAAGGTGCGCGCCGGCGCGCTTTATTGCTGCCATCTCCGGTAACATTACAATCTGGTTACTGTCTAGTCAGTTCATTTCAAGATACTTATGCTGATTTTGCGCCTGATGGCACGGGTGCTGCATGTACATATTGAACGGAGATATTTAAATGAAATCTAAGAAAGCACTATTTTTATTCGGACTCGGTGGATGCGCGGCACTGGCCTTGGCCATTTCCTGTGCGACAGTTGACCGTATCCTTGTTGCCCCACCGCTAATTCCTGGCGCCAAATACGTCGGCATGGATACATGTGCGACCTGTCACGAGAAGAAGGTCGCTGATTTCAAGCTCACCCAACACTCGCGGATTCAAATCCCCGGCGATGAGAAACGCGTCCCCGGCCAAGGCTGCGAAAGCTGTCATGGCGCCGGTAGCCTCCACGTGGAAGCCGGCGGCGGCAAGGGCAAGTTCATAATCAATCCAGGCAAGAATTCTGAAGCATGTTTTCAATGCCATCTCGATAAGAAAGCTCAGTTTAATCTGCCCTATCACCACCCATTGAAGGAAGGCAAGATGAGCTGCATCAGCTGCCATAATCCCCATGGTGAGGATATCAACAAGCCAAAGGGCATGATGATGGCTCGCGCCAATGATACCTGCTATCAATGCCATCGCCAACAAGCTCAGCCGCACGTGTTTGAGCACCAAGCAATGCGTGAAGGTTGCATTTCCTGCCACAGTGTCCACGGCTCGGTTAACGACAAGATGCTCACTGAGCGGGATGTAAATCTCTGCATCAAATGCCACGCTCAAATCAATAATACAGCGGGCAACCTTACAATCTTAAATCGTAATCACACCGACCTTAATCGCGGTACCTGCTGGAGCGGCGGTTGTCACACCGCTCCGCACGGTTCCAACATCAACGCTCACTTCCGTTACTAAGAGATCCTTAAGGAGATATGTCATGACATCACACAAACTCCAAATTCTTGCTCTCGCGATAGTGCCAGCATTGGTCTTCGCCGCCTCGGCGCGCGCGGCCGACGCCCCCGCCAACGACACCAACTCCGTCAGTGTTACGCCTGGGTTCCGGTCCATTACCGTCAGTGGTGATGTCCGTAAATTCCGCCAGTTGAACATGATGAATGACGGTTTTACTGGTGGTCTTGAAGAGTTTACCATTGATCAGCGCACTGCCAAGAACCTGCAGGTGCATGCGGATGGACACGTGTTGTTTGAGGAGCAGGACTATAAGCTCAATCTCGAAATTACCAAACCAGAAGCTTGGTTCCTCAACACTAGTTTTTCTCAGTACCGCAAATATTATGACAATATTGGTGGTGCGTATTCATACGTAGGATATCCCGCACAGTATTTCTCACTCAACCGAGATCTTTGTCTGAATATCGGTGACTTTTCTATCGATTTTGGTTTGACGTTGCCAAACCTTCCCAAGCTCACTCTCGGTTACGAGCGTCAGTACAAAGATGGTTCAAAATCCTTGACTGGCTGGAATAGCTTCACCGTTGGTGCTACGCAACGTAAAATTTACCCGACGTCTAAGGATATCAATGAAACCGTGGATATCCTCAAACTCTCAGCCGAACATGACATCAAAAACATTCATATCGCCGACGATTTTCGGTATGAGTTTTACAATAATAAAACCACACGAGCCGAAGCCGCCAGTTTTACGGCTCCGATAGTTGTGCCGGCATCGACCTCATTTTACCGTGAGCAGTTTGACAATGATAGTCTCTTCAATACATTCCGCGTCGATTCTCATCTGAATGAGAAGGTCTATTGGTCATTCGGCTACTTGTTTACCGATTTCAATGGCGATAACGGCTTTCAGGTCCTAACAATTCCCTCCATTGCCGCGTCGCGCCAGTACTACACCAGCCAGATTGCTGTGAAACAGACCGGTCATATTCTCAATGGCAATGCCATGTTTGGCCCATTCTCCGGGCTCACACTTAACTGTGGTATACAAGGTGAACTTAACGACAGCCGGGCACACAATGATGGCAATCTAAAGAATCAAGGTGCTGGTGATGTTCCAATCCGAGCGAATACCAGCGCTGACCTTAAGCAGCTTGAGGAAAATATGGGACTGCGTTACACGAAGATTCCATTCACAACGCTCTATACCGATGGACGTTTCAGGCAAGGTAGTATTGGCCAAGGTGAAGACGAATTTCAGGCTGGCAGCGTATCCAGTACCTTTACACGTCAGTACGATACTGTGATCAACAGCGAGGATGTTCGTGTTGGCTTCAATGCCTCGCCCATCTCCAAGGTGACATGGTCAGGCTATTGTCGGTACAATGAAACCGACAACGACTACCAACAGATTGTTGATACCGATCAAAGGGCCGCCATTGCCGAGCAAAAGTTTATGACCAAAGAATTGGGTACCAAACTTACTGTTCGTCCGGTATCACGCCTGAGCCTCGCCTTGAAGTACCAGTTGGTTTCCACGAAAATTCAAACTACCAGCACATGGGGACCAAATGCGGTTTACAACAACCGTAAAATTTCGGATAGCGGCCACTATGATTCCCATATCTACACAGTCAGCACGACGGTCACGCCGATTAATCGTCTCTACCTCACCAGTCTATTCTCTTATCAAGACTCGGCCACTTTCCAAACTGACTACAATAACCCGATCGTCCAGTCGTTTTCTGGTAACGTGTTTTCAGAGATGACAAGCTGTGGTTATGCGATTGATGACAAGACCGACATCAAGGGTGATTACTCTGTTTCTTGGGCTATGAATAATCAGGCCAATTCCACAATCGCTCTTCCGCTTGGCGCTAATTACACCCAACATGCTGCAACGTTAACTCTCTCCCGCCAGATCACTGCTAAAATTAAGGCGCAGCTTCGTTATGGCATGTACCAGTACAACGATAACACGATGCTGGACGTCAATAACTACACCGCCCATATGGTTCTGGCCAGCTGCGCGATTCGATTCTAACAAAACTGTCCTCCTAATCCTGTGGTAG
>JBAXAT010000054.1:0-7641 GCA_037142335.1 Verrucomicrobiota bacterium
GAGATAATTGCGCAGCGTCATGGCTTTCTCGTCCGGCTCGGCGACGGCCCGGTAGACGATGTCGCGATTCAAGCCGCTGAGCAGATACGAAATGCGAACGCGTTCTTCCTGTGCCGCCGGGCTGCTGATTTCCCAGACGAGCGCGTTTTCGTTCGGCGGATAACTCGTGTTCAACACCGGCACCTTGTCCGGGTGGGAAAGCATCCGGATTTGAATCGAGCTTGGGTCGATGTTCACGCCGGCCCACGAGAAATCAACCTTGTTCACGCCCTTCTGGAGCGTGAGGACGCGCTCTTCTTCGACGAGCGTCGCATCCGGATGCGCGAGCGATACGACGACGCGGGCACGTTCCGGCAGGGCGACGAGTTTGACGCGGGCGTAGGTGGCCGAGGTGGCCATTAGGATGGAACCGAGAAACAGACAACATAGCTTTGTATTCATATTTCCTCCGACACGAGTTTGCGCAGATGTCCCGGCTATGATGCACGAGCCGGTCCGAAAATCCAGCCTCGAAATTATCCCTACAACAACGGGGCTGCGCTTGCGCGCCAGCAGTGGTGATTCTATAACCGCAGCTGAGCGGATTTGTAATAATCCCAGCAAATCAAAGAAATAAAATCATGCTGGAAATCGGATGGGTAGCCCGTGATTTAACGCCGCCGCGTCCGGCAATGATGATGGGCAAATACATGCGCGTGTGGCGCGCACCGCACTCGACCAGATCACAGTTACGGCGTGGGCGCTGGAGGTGGCACTGGATCCAGCGTTGGTACGCTGGGTGTCCAGTCTTCCGGTAGGCCGTCGGCGAGGAACAGCAGGGCCGCGGCGGTGAAATATGAGGCTTCGGGCGCGCTGTACCGGAACAGATTCCCTTTGAAAAACATGGCCGGGGTTAGGTGTGGCTTGTCGTACATCTTGATGATGTCGGCGTCGTTGATTACCGGTAGAACTTGCAAGAGCGCCCGGAGGCTGGTACTCGGCAGCATCACCCACATGTTGGTGCGCCCCCAGTAGCCGTTGGTGTTTTGCTGGCTGGTCACCCAGTCGGCCATTTGATTCCAAGCCGTGTAATCCGCGCGCACCGGTTTGCCAGACTTCGAACGAATTGCGGTCATCTGCAGTAATGTGTCGTACGGCAGGCGGATGTCGGTATTGGTCAGGACGAGTTTACCGGTCGTCAAATCATCGACGAGTGGGTGGAAGGTATCGATCTCCAATGGGGTTAGGCCGTTTTTGCCCGTTTGGATCATCTGGAGGTTGGCCAGCGCGGCGGCGCCACGGCAGACGCTAACCAACGTGACTGGCTGCGGCAGCCGGAAAGGCGCGTTGGAGATTACCAACTGTGGTATGGATTTCAGCCAGTTATAATCGGTCACGCGTTGATGTAGGTTGACCTCGGGCCACTGTCCGTTGGCGGGCCGGGCAGTCAGGAGCGCATTGGCGGCCAGGCCGATAACATCCCGGGTGTTGCGAGGGGGAGGGAATTCGGTCAGCATCGACGGTGGCGGTGCGCCCGGCGTGGCGGCTGATTTCGCTGGTTCCGGTCGCCAGGTCTTGGCGGGCAGGCGATTGTTTTCGAAGGCCATGCGCAATGCGAAAAGCGCCAAAGCTGTTGAGTCAAGATCGGCACTGATCTGGTTCTGAATCAGATACGGCAAAGTCTCAATGGCAAGACGATCGGCTTGATAAGTCAGTGTGCGCCGGCCCCAGCCATCCATTCCGTAGGACATGCTGCCGAAGATGTCGAACATTAACATGCCGAGTTGAGTGATTCGCGCGGAGCTGTCCTGCACCTCGATTAGTTGGGAGGCGATCCGCTCCATTTGCTCTTCCATGCGGGCGACTTTGGCTGTCGGTTTGTCCTTGACCTTTTTGGCGCGTTCCTCAGTCAGCTCTTTTTGCAGGGCTTTTTTCTGTTCACCTAAATTATTTAGTGTTTTTAAGAGCGCCGCGGCCATCGGCGTGTTGACCGCGACTGGACCCCACAACCCGGCCGCTGGGCCAGTGGTGATTTGCGTATCGAGAAGCTTGGCAGCACAACGTTCGGTGAGTTGCTTGCAGTCCTCGCCCGGCAAGACGGCAAAGCCGGCCGTTAACCACGCCAAGTCATGCAGATTATCAGGCAAACCGAATTCATTGATCAGCCTGAGGAGATTGCTGACGGGTTGGGTCAGCAACGGATCGTCGGCGCGCACGCCACACCGCCGCAATGCGAGGATGGCGAGGGCATTGTTGCCGAGGCCGCCGTAGCGCCAGCGGAAGGCGGCGTCCTTCTCATAGATGGCGGTCGGGCAATTGCGTTCGATGGGGCCATTGGGGTCGTAGGCCTGTTTTTTTTCTTTATAATCCCGGGTGGGGTCGCGGACCACGGTGCGGTAACGCGTGACCCGTTGCATGGGCTCGCCGGGGGTGGTGCTGGGCACTAGCACTTCGTAGGGATTCTCATACCGGTAGCCGGGAATGGTAACCTCGATGATCGAAAAGTGCAGAATGTTGGTCTTCCAACCGATCACCCGGGATCCACCCATCGGGTGAAACAACCAGCCGTCTTCATTGCTGGCGGCCTGGGCGCGGAAAAACTGCACGCCGCGGTCGACATAAGCCCGGACATCCAGCGGTGGGGCGGCGGACGGGCTTGGGGTTGGTTCCGCGGCAAAAATACCGGACGCAATGCCGGCCACAAGCATCAATTCAATAATTCGTCTCATGGCTAGTAGTTGCGATAGTATGACGTTTCATTGACGAGTCAAGAACAAGTCGCGCTTGCAATCCGTCGCCGGCAATCCTATAACGCCGCGATGTCAATCAACTTCGGTAATGTTCACGGAAGCAGACCAAGCCGGCATCTAAAAGGAATTTCAAAATGTTAAAAATCGGGTGGGCAACGCGCGATCTGACACCGACACGGCCGGCAATGGTGATGGGGCAAATGCATGCACGTGTGGCAAACACTGCGCTTGACCCAATTACTGTTACGGCCTGGGCGGTGGAAGATGTCGTGTTTGTATCGTGCGATTTGGCGTTGGTGACTAAGGAGAACTGCCAGGATGTGTTGGCGTTACTGCCGGCGGAGATTCCAGCCGGGAATGTGATCATCAGCGCCACGCACACGCACGAATCGTTGGTGTTGATTGATGGTGTTTATGCGCATCCCGGTGGCGATGTGATGACGGTAGCGGAATGCCGGGCGTGGGCATCGGAACGAATTGCCGGCGCGATTATTGAGGCTTGGAAGTCGCGCCAGCCACGCCGGGTAGGCCGGGCGTTTGGCCACGCGGTCGTTGGTCACAACCGGTATGTGGTGTACGCGGATGCCACCGGCCAGATGTACGGTGAGACCAACCGGCCAGACTTCCGTGCGTTTGGCGGTTACGAAGACCACAGTGTCGACATGTTTTTTACGTGGGAACCGGATGGCAAACTGGCCGGCGTAGCGTTGTCAATTCCCTGTCCGTCACAGGTAGATGAAAACATCGAACAGTTTTCGGCAGATTATTGGCACGAAGTCCGGGTGGAGTTGCGCCGGCGGTTTGGTAAGCAACTTCAGGTGCTCGCTTGGTGCGCACCGGCCGGCGATCAGTCGCCGCATTTCCTGATTTACAAGCGCGAGGAAGAAGAAATGCGCCGGCGCCGAGGTGTGACCGAGCGGCAGGAAATTGCGCAACGTGTCGGCGACGCCGTCGAGCGCGCGCTAGCTTGTACGCGACCGACCGATGACACGCCGGTATTTCGGCATGTTACTCGTGAACTGCGGTTGACGCCGTATCAGATTTCAGCAAAAGACGCCGTGTGGGCGCAGGCCCGGCATGACGAGTATGTGGCGGACAAAAACAACAATCCAAACTCGTGGTGGCCGAAGAAACTGCGCGCCGTTGTTGAGTCAGCCAAGGGATTACAGAAACCGGAGCCGGTCGCAGCGCAGATTCATGTGGTGCGATTGGGCGATGCCGGCTTTGCGACCAGTCCGTTTGAGTTATTTTTGGATTTTAGCATGCGGATTAAGGCGCGTAGTCCCGCCGCGCAGACAATCATGGCGCAGTTGACGGATGGTAATGGCGGTTATCTGGCGTCGGAGCGCGGCGTGATTGCCGGCAGTTACGGCGCGGTGCCGTCGTCGTGCGCAGTCGGACCGGAAGGCGGCCGGGAATTGGTGGCAGCGACGCTTGCCGTACTCGGTGAGCTGTTTCGCACCGCAGTTTGACGGCGGCAACACAAGTACCAGACGACTTACCGAAAGGAACCATTATATGCAGACAGCAACTCGACGGGTGATTGCTTATACGTTGCCGTGGGATGATGCCCCGGTGGATCTCTCCTTCATCTTTGAAGGGGAGAAACCGGCGGGCCGCCATGGATTCTTAGGGGTGAAAGATTCCCGCTTTGTTTTTGCGGACGGGACGGTCGCGCGCTTTTGGGGTACCAATTTTAACAGTGGCGCCTGTTTTCCATCCCACGCGTACAGCGAGATTGTGGCGCAGCGACTGGCAAAGTTCGGCGTCAATCTGGTTCGCTTCCATCAGATGGACGCGGCGCATTCGACTCCGAATCTCTTCCAGTTTACGAAAGGCCGCCGGCTGAAAGATACGCAAAGCCTGGATCCGGCCAGCTTGGAACGGTTGGATTATCTGATCCACTGCCTCAAGCAGGCGGGGATTTATGTCTATCTTGATCTGCTGACCTACCGGGTCTTCACCAGCGGGGATGGGGTGGCGGCCGTCGACCAAATCGGCCATTCGGCGCGACCGTATTCGACGTTTGATCCCCGGCTGATTGAACTCCAGAAAAAATTTAATGAGCAGCTGTGGACGCATGTCAATCCCTACACCAAGCTGGCCTACAAAGATGAGCCCGCCATCGTGCTCACGGAAATCACCAACGAGAATGACGTGTTCGTTTGTTCCCGTGGGGAATTGATTGAACCTTATCTCAGCCAGTTGCAAGCGCGGTTCGCTGTCTGGGCCGGGCAGAAGGGGATTGCGGTCGGCCCGGGACCGGGCAACTTCACCGACAATAGCCCGGCCATTGTGGATTTCCTCGTGGACGTGCAGAAATCCTATTACACCGAAATGATCGGGCACTTACGGAAGCTGGGCGTGCGCATCCCAATTACCGGAACCAACTGGGCGTTGGGCGGCGCCGCGATGCTCGAAGCGCAAATGGTGACGGATTTCACCGACAGCCATACTTACTGGTACGAGTTCGGTTCGTGGAAGGCGACGGAAAAGAAGTTCGTGAACAAGTCGCTGCTGGGCGAGCGGGAATCTTGGCTGCGGAATCTTGCTTTTTTCCGCGTTCTCCACAAACCCTACATAGTGTCGGAATGGGATCATCCGTGGCCCAACGAGCATCGCGCGGAGGGGCCAATTCATCTGGCAGCCGTGTCCGCTTTTCAGGGGTGGAGTGGGGCCGCGATTCACACCTATCGCTATGACTGCCGCGAGAATGTGGATCAAATTGGGGCGCCAATCACCGCCGATGCCATCGGCGGCGTGCCGTTTCGCGGTGGAGTGTTTGACACATTCAACGACCCGGCAAAATTTGGTTTATTCTATCACGCTGCCTTGATTGTGCGGCGGGGCGATGTGTCTGAACCGGTGGCCACCACCGAAATTACAGTGCCGCACCTGACGCAGGCGGGGGCGCTGGTTGGTTCCGATATTAAGGTGCTGGAAGGCGCACCCGAAACCTGCAAAATCGGGATTCAGTTACCCGGCGCACCCGCGCGCGGCACCCGGCAGGTCCCGCTAGATCAGGAACTGCTGCCACGCACCGCTACGGAAATCAGGTCGGACACGGGCGAACTGTACCGCAACCTGGCCAAACGTTATGCCACCATCGATACCGCGCGGACCAAAGTCGCCTACGGATGCCTGGCGGAAGCCGGCGAGATTGTCCTGAACGGACTGAAGATCAAGGCCCGCACGGACTTTGCTGTAATCGCCATCAGTTCCCTAACTGACCTTGACACCGTGCACACGGACAACCTCCTACTCACGGCGGTTGGTCGCGCGGATAATACCGGTGCCGAATACAATGCCGACCACACAATTCAATTCAAGGTGGGCCACGGCCCCATTGAGTTGGAAGTGATTGAAGCGGATCTAGAACTCACCACGGCGGTCGCCAATCTCAAAATCTGGGCGATTAACCCGGCTGGTTTCCCGATCGGCCAAATCCCGGTAACCTATGCGGATGGCCGAGTGAAGTTCACGATTGGCGGGGCATTCCCGTCCATGTACTACCTGATTCAGCAATCCTAATCGGGACCACCCTGTGCAGGCCGTCGCCACATCCCAGCCAATTGACGCCGTCGTGGCGGGCTATCTGGGCGTTGATCTGACGCCCGGATTCAGCTCAACACGGACGATGGTTCCGTTTTCCGAACTGTTTCGGCCCGGCAAGCTCATCGAAACAGAAGGCTTGAACGTCGCGCTGGGCGGAGTCGTGGCCAATACCGGTTTGGCGATGCGGCGATTTGGGCAACGGGTCGAGCTGATGGGGTGCGTGGGCAACGATGCTTTGGGCGACTTGGCCGTGGCCCGGCTGGCGCAAGCCGGTGTGACCCACGGAATCCGCCGCACCGCGAAGGGTGGAACGGCGTATGGACTTGTCATTGCGCCGCCGGGAATGGATCGGCTGTTTCTGGAAGACCCCGGCTGCAACCGGTGCTTCACGGCCGCCGAGATTGACTATGATGTGGTGCGACAAAGCCGGTTATTCCATTTTGGTTATCCGCCTTTAATGCCGGCCCTGTGGGCCAATGGCGGGACGGAACTGCAAACGCTCTTGCGGCGCGTGCACAACCTCGGAGTCATTACCTCGTTAGACATGACGCTGCCGGATGCGGACAGTCCGGCCGGCAAGGTTGATTGGCAGTCGATTCTGGCCGCCACGCTGCCGGTGGTGGACATCTTCGTGCCCAGCATTGAAGAACTGCTCTTCATGCTCGATGCGAATCTCTATACGCGGTATTTGTCCGAAGCGGCGGGAGGCGACATGATCGGTGTCATCCCGCCGGAAGTTTACGCGCGACTGGCTGACCGGGTGTTAGCTATGGGCGTCAAGGTTCTCTTGATTAAAGCCGGTCAGCGCGGGGCCTACATACGCACCGGCAACCTCGCCACAGTTAGTTTGGCCGACCGTGTCGGCTGTCCGCGCGGGAGTTGGCTGGCGCCGTTGCCGGTCGAGGCCGGCCGGTTCTGCAACGCCTGCGGGGCGGGGGACTGTGCGGTGGCAGGGTTTCTGGCGGCGTTGTTGAATGGTACGGACGTCATCACGGCCGGGCAGTCCGCCATGCTGGCCGGTCGGGATAATCTCTACGGCCCGGACGCTTTGTCCGGCCTGCAGGAATGGGCGCAGATGTCCAGTTTGGTAACAGGATTAAAAAACAAGCCATGAAGAAAATTACTGCTGGATTCGTCGGGTTTGGCGAAGTCAATACCCCGCGTGAGTTTATAGACAACCGCTGTGCCGCGGCCGCCCGATTATTGGAGGCTCAGGGTCTGGAGCTTGTGACGACCGCGCCGGTCAGCGACGATCCGGCTGGTGCGCAGGCGGCCAGGGCCGTCCGGGAATTGCAAGCCGGTGGCGAACTTGATCTACTTATTGTCTGTGTGGCCGGCTGGATTCCGTCCTGGGCGG
>JBAXAT010000055.1:0-7545 GCA_037142335.1 Verrucomicrobiota bacterium
GCCCGGTGCCGGCGCGGCCGGCGGCTTGGGCGGCGGCGCAATTGCGTTTCTAAATGCACGGCTCGTACCCGGCATCGAGACCGTGATGACCGCGAGCCGGTTGGCCGAAGATTTGGCGGGAGCGGATTGGGTGATTACCGGCGAAGGCCAGTTCGACGAGCAATCATTGCGCGGCAAAGTGGTTGCCGGCGTGACGGCGCTCGCGCGCAAGCACGGAGTGAAGGTTGCGGTGTTGGCCGGCCGCGTGAATCTGGGCGAAACTGAGTGGCGGAAAGCCGGGATTGAGATTGCGCAAGCCATCACACCGGTAACGCTGCCCACGGCAGAAGCGCTGCGGCGCGCACCGGAGTTGTTGGCAGTCGCAGTTGGGAACTGTCGGCTTTTTTGATTTGCCAGCGCTGTGGAATCAGAGTAAGGAGATTGCAGAATTTTGGTCGTGCTAGGCGGGGAGGTAGCGGTTCCCTGCACCAGCAACCCGCTCTAGCTGGGCTGAATTCCCCGGGAAGGCGGCGCCGTGGGCACGCAAATCGCAGGGCAGCGTTGAGCGTTGGGTCCGATGCAATGGATGCGGGCGAACTCCGCCAGGGCCGGAAGGCAGCAACGGTAAACTTGATGTTCCTTGTGCCGTCGGGTCGCCTAACGGGAGCCTTAACTGCGGTAAGTAAACCGATGGCGTTTGTCGAGCCGGGGTGCACGATCATAATTTAGTTAGCAAGTGTTCAAGTGTCGAAGTGGGTAAGTCCGAAATTATTTAGCCACGAAGGCACCTAAGCAAAACATGGCACAACAATATCAAGTACTCGCCCGCAAATGGCGACCACAGCAATTCGACGAGGTGGTCGGCCAAGACCATGTCTCCACCACGCTCAAAAACGCCATTGAGCAAAGCCGACTTGCCCATGCCTACCTGTTCGTCGGCCCGCGTGGCATCGGCAAGACTTCCATTGCTCGCATTTTCGCTAAGTCACTCAATTGCATCAAAGGCCCGACCGCCACGCCGTGCGACAAGTGCGACAATTGCAAAGAAATCGCCAACGGCAACTCGCTCGATGTCCTCGAAATTGATGGCGCTTCCAACAACGGCGTCGAGCAAGTTCGGGAACTCCGCGACACTTGCCGGTACACGCCCGCGCGCGCCAAGTTTAAGATTTACATCATTGACGAAGTTCACATGCTCTCCACGGCAGCATTCAATGCGCTGTTGAAAACTCTGGAAGAGCCACCGGCACACGTCAAATTCATCTTCGCTACGACTGACCCGCAGAAAGTCTTGCCGACGATTCTGTCCCGGTGCCAGCGCTTTGACCTCCGCCGAATACCAGCCGCGTTGCTGGTCAAGCATCTCAAGAAAATAACCAAAGACGAGAAAGTCACAATTGACGATGAAGCGCTGACGGCTATCGCGCGCGGTGCGGAAGGCGGCATGCGCGACGCCGAAAGCACACTCGACCAGCTCATCGCGTTTTGCGGTGACAAGATTACTGAAAAAGATGTCCTGTCCGTCTTCGGTTTGGTCGCCCAAGATAAAATCGCCGTGCTCACCGACGCTGTCATTGACGGCGACACCAACATCGCACTGAAAACTCTGAAAGAACTCGACGAAGTCGGTAAAGATTTGCAGCGCCTATTAGCGGACTTACTCGACCATTACCGGAACTTGCTCGTGCTGACCATCGGCGGCGCCGGCGCGGAGCTGGTTGACGTGCCAGATTTGGAACTGGAATTATTGAAACAGCAAGCCAATCGTATTGATTCCGATGCTGTATTACGGATCATTGACGCGCTTGCCGGTACCGAAGGTCGGCTCCGCTATGCTTTGTCGAAGCGGATCTATTTCGAAATCGCCCTCGTCCGCGCCATCAAATCGCGCGAGATGGTCGGACTTGAAGGCGTTCTCAAAAAACTGAATGAGTTAAAAAGTCAGTTAGGTTCTGCACCGGCAGTCACAGCGCGACCGGCACCGGTCAATCAAGTTTGCGAGACTGCACCGGTGAATCATCCACCGGCATCGCTCGATGAAGCGTGGGCGTACGCTGTCGAACATCTCGGCAAGGTCACGCCGCTGGCCAAGACCTATCTTGTCGGCGCAAAGCCGCTCAGCTACCTAGCTGGGATCTTAACCATCGGTTTTGATCCCGAGCTCGCTGAACGCCGGGAATTCGTGGACACCGGCCGCAATCGTGAAATCCTGCAAGCGAAGCTGAAAGAGAAGTTACACACGGATGTCTCATTAAAATTTACAATCTCCGACTCCGTTGCGCCGGCATCGAAGCCGTCCGCCGCCGTAGCGGAGCGTCCGGTCAAAGTGGCCAACGCCGGTGATTTCAAAAATGATCCACTGATTAAGAAGGCACTCGAAATTTTCAAAGGACAAATCATCGAAGTCAGAAAGTGAAAGGAACATTATGGCTGGTCTTGGTAAATTTCTAAAACAAGCGCAGAAGATGCAAGAGCAGATGACTCAGGTACAAGACACACTCGCCAAGCGTGAAGTCGAAGGCTCTGCCGGTGGCGGCGCGGTCAAGGCTGTGGCGCGGTGCGACGGCTCACTCGCCCGCATTAAGATTGATCCAAAGGTGATTGACCCGAAAGACGCCGAGATGCTCGAAGATCTGATTCTCGGCGCGGTGCAAAACGCTTTGGAGACCGCCAAGAAAACGCAAACCGAAGAGATGAACAAAGTCACCGCCGGTATGAATCTCCCGCCGGGCTTGGGGATGTAATCCTTTCCAGCCGCAGACTTCAGCCACGCCAATGAGTTAACGCGCTTCAGGATGCGCGATGTCCGTGAGGGCTCGACGACAACGCGACTTGGCCGTATCCGCTGGTACTCCGACCGGTAAAATGACAACCGGCCGCCAGGCGGCTGGTGCATTAATGACACGTTTGACGTCCGTCTCATCAAACGCGCCAATCCAGCAACTTCCCAGCTCAAGCGCTGTTGCAGCGAGTTGGGCGTAGGCGCAGGCGACTGAAGCGTCCTGCACGCAGTACCGGTCCGTGCCCCGATCGCCGTATTTATTGCGGTTGCGGTCGGGATTGGCGCAAAACACCAGCACAACCGGCGCATCAACGAGAAAGAATTGTTCGCACGAAACTCTGGCAAGTTCGCGTTTGCGCGCCGCGTCGCGGACGATGACAATCTCATATGCTTGCAGGTTACCGGCCGACGGAGCACTGTTCGCCGCTTCGAGAATTGCCGTTACAGCTTGCTCGCTGATCGGCGTGCTCTTGAACGCGCGCACTGAATAACGTTGGCGGTAAGCCTCAAATAGTTCCATGGTCAAAATCCCCCATCAATGTGTTCGATCATATTCCTCAATCTTTGCGCGGATTGGGGCCTCGGCTTCATCGTACATTTCGCGGATCATCTCGTCGTTGAGATTGTACACACGCTCGTCAAAACTGGTCGTGGCCAGTCGGTCAAACAGGCGTTGCCTGGCGTCGGAGATGTCTTTGCCATAGATGTGATACGAATCCGCCAGCCAATGTAACCGTCCGAGCTTGACCGTCTTACCGGTACGCTTTGCAATGCCGGCCGCAATGACTTCCTTGTTGAACATCACGAAACCGAACATATTCATAAAATTCGCGCCCCACGCATCATTGCTGCGAAAACGGACATTGCAGTTCAGCCACGAAACACCGTCTTCATCGGCGACCAGCCGGTACCACAACGATTGCAGGCAGGGCGGGTCGTAGCAATCGAGGTCAATGTTGGGCATCCACGTGATCATCTGGGCTTGCCGGGTGAATGGCTGCCGCGTCAACTTCTCGATGACCTGCTCAATCTGGTCCACACAAAACTCGCCCACACGCTCGGGCTTACCGGCGCGCGCTTCCTGCCATGAGCCATACCGGGCTAGCCGGCCGTGATAGGTGTATTCCCAACGCGTGTCACTGGGGTCGTTCATATTCTTGACATGATCCTTGGCGCCCTGGACTTCCATGACGTACTCGCGCAAGTCCGCGATCCCACCGGGAAACGCCTTGTGAATCATCGGCTCCGCTAATGGCTCGTGCACGGTAATGCTCATCGTGCAATCAAGACTCAGCGGCGCCCCGGGCTTGTCGTACTGCGTCTGGAACGGCACCCCACCTTGAAACAGCGCGATCAAAGCTTTCTCGTACGCCGCCGCCAACGACGGGGCGCTCACATGCAAAACAGGAATATCATGCATCCCTCGACGCTACCGGAACTACTATTCAGTTGCAAGATTTGTCAGTGTCAAAACCGCGCGTGACACGCAATCTGGCCGTACGGAGCCACCGTGACTCCGGCAGTTGATCGCGGCATTAAAGAAATTGGAATCCCGGTACGCAAGAGTACCGGCTTTCAATTCCAGCTGTAGTGTAGACGTGATTTTTCACACCAATTCGACTCCAACCCGGGATTCCATACAATCAACCGCTTGACTGTCCAGTTTAGCCAAACCGTTGTCTGTGCCAAAATGGTCGCCAACACAAACAACGCATTCACATCACCGCCGGTAACCTCAGCAAAATCACTGTAAACACCGGGCTGCAATTCGGCGCGCACGATCCACTGCCCGCAAACTTGGTAATCACAACCAATGACCGAGCTGGCGTGTTGTAATGTGGCCGGCACCCAAAATGAAAACTGCTGCACTGTCGCCACCGTCTCGTCAGCAAAACTGCTCACCATTAAAAACAACCAAAACGCCCACCCGCAGCTTTCTGTGCATGAGCCACAGCCGACTCATTTCGAGATCGGCTGCAAGAATTGCTGTAACGTCTTTTCTAAACTATCACGTTCCGATTGCCGGGCAGATTCCGCCGCACGTTGCCGGTCCACCTGGCGTTTTCGCCAAGCTTCGTCGTGCGCACCGTCTAGCAGCGTCTCCAGAGCCACCGGCTGCGCGATTACCCCCTCCGCGCTCAGCGCCGCTGTGCCAACTTCCGGCAATGTAACTGCACGGATTAATACCGGCGCGCTAGACGAGTTTCCGTCAACAACGACCGGCATATTCACGCTAGTGGAGAGTTGCCGGGGGGTAACTACCGGCGCGTGACTGGCATTCAGATTTACCAAACCACCCACTTCCCGCGTTGCGGAATTTGTCCAAGCCGACCAGTTTAGATGAATTGGTCGATTGACCGTCGCAACGTTTTGCGCGCTGTGGCGACTGGGAACATCAAGAGTCGCCGTGGCGTTTGTCTGTGCCACCGGCAGCTCACTAGGCTTCATATGAATCGTATTTTTTGTTGGTGTAATGGACGAGTTACCGGCAGGCTTTACCTGTAGATCCACACTAATGGAAAGCTGCCGTGGAGCTGGTGCTAGCGTGTGTCCGTCGTTGAGATTGCCAAAACCGGCTACGGCGTTTGTCTGCACAACCGGCGCCGTTAATCCACCGGGCTGCCAGTGGACTATTTCTTTTTTTACGGCAGATTTTTCCGGTAGCTCACCGGCAACGGATGGCTCGAATTTGGTGGGTTGTGAACTGCTTATTACCGGCGTGGTTGCGTCAGGCGGATTAGTGACAGTTATGGTCGCGGTAGCATTCGAGAGATTCATCCGATTGGTCACAGTTCTGCCAACATTGGAACCTGTGTCGAGACGCCGAACACTACCAGATTCGTTGTCGGTTAGCGGATAAACGCTGACGTTTTTTTGCGGAGTCCGACAAGCAGTGAACGCGAACACCAGCACAACGCATGACCAACGACCGACCATCAGCGCGTGGCGACCGGCACGGAGGCAGTTTGGGTATTGTGAACACTGACACTGAATTGCGCATTGCGGTCAGTGGTGAAGGATTTTTCAACGAGGACTTCGTGTCCGCCGGTCATGGTGGTGCGCAGACGTTCAATTAGTGAGTCGTAATCAAGTGTGTCGGCGCAACGATCGAGTAGCTGACCGGCCAAGCTGGCAGAGTCGCCAGCACCTAAGCTGGTCAACACTTGCAATGCGGTCGGTTGTTGCCGGTCTTTAAAACGGTCGGCTTTATAATTGTAATCCGCACTGAGATTTAACTGATTGCTGGCGGTTGGCTGAAGTTTGAGAACAAGATCAAAATTGACGAACCGGTGAAGCTGTTGATAGCGCGCTTGGGCAGCGGGGTTTTTCGGGAGGCTGTTGAAGAAACGGGCAGCATCAAGCCAAACGCCAGCCGCGCCGTCGCGCAACAGTGCCCGCGCCGGTAATATTTCGCGCGAGTCGGCGGTTCCGATGTCAGTCTCGCGCGGGGTGAGACAGGCTTGAATTTCTTTTTCAACAAGTGGCGCTTGAACGTTACCTTCCAATTCGACAAGGAGAACCGCAGTGCGGTCGGCGATGGCAAAAGTGAAGAAGCCGCCTTCGGGATCGAGATACCGGCCACGGCCGTACCGGATCATCGCACGACCTTTTGCCGGCGACGGCACGGCGACTGTGTCAGCACGTAAGCTGGTGCTAATTTGGTCAGCCAAGCGTGCGAGGGCGAATTCGGCGGCACTGGCATCGGTAACACGGGCGACGAGACCGGCGAGCATCACGGGACGGGTGGAGTTTTCAGTTTTTTTATCCGGGAACTTGGCAAAGGCATACACGTCGGCTTGGGCGTCGAACCCGTTATTTAGAAGGTCGGTGAGTGCGTCACCGAAAGCCTTGCCGGGCAAGGCACCGAACCAGCCGGCTACCAACTCGGTGTTTTTAAGTTGGTCAGGACGGAGGGTGGCAACAGCAAAGCTGCTACCGGGAATGAAGTCAGTATGACCGGTCTGAACACGTTGCCGGTAGGAGTTAACACCCCAGTGTGCCGCAAAAGCAATGGAGCCAGTCCCGAGCGCGATCAGAAAAACACTCAAACCGATACCGATCCAGCGGGGACGGTTGGATGGCTTGCCTGTCGGAGTCTCTGTCGTACCGGCTGGGGGAGTGACTATTGACAAGCGGCGGCCTTGCAGATCGCGAAGCAAAGCGACGTTAAACCCAACCGCGAGGCAGACCGCCAACGGATCGAACACGAGCACCAGCGCGAGCGCGAGCCATTTCACAACGTCATCGGCTGGCGCTTCGAAAGCGCGCGCCACGAACCGATAGGAACCGATATCGGTCGCGGCAATTTTTTCTTTGAGTTGTCGGATTTCATCATTGCGGGAGCGGATGCGCTGATAAAGTGTTTCAATCAGCGCGCTACTGGAGCTGCTCGCAGTTTCACCAAGAGATTGGACGCCGGCAATCTGTTGCTCAACTTGAGCGATTGAGTCCGCGTGGTTTTTGCGGAGCTCTTTTTCCTCGGCGTCAAGCGCCACAGTTTCGGCATCGAATTGTTGTCGTACAACAACGATGTCTTTGTCACCGGCTTCGTTGTTTCTGGCAAGCTCAGCGCGAAGTTGTTCCTGCTTGGCGCGATGGTCGGTAATTTGAACAGTCAGGTGGTCACGATCTCTAGCCTGTTGGTCGCGAAGTTCCTGACCTTTTTTAATACTATCGGATTTGAAGAATCCGGGGCCACCTTGTTTGGTGTAGGCATCCACAGCGCGGTCGAGTACGGCAAGCTGGCTGTTAAGGCCTGTAATTAATGCATCTTCAGAAGCGAG
>JBAXAT010000056.1:0-7527 GCA_037142335.1 Verrucomicrobiota bacterium
ATGACGCAGACTGGGGAATGGTCTACAGCGCGAATCCGCCGTACGACATTCTGAAAACCAAGTTGATTGATTTTTCAACAATGCAACGACTGCGCCGGTTTGCCCGGTATTGGGACTTGGTGGCAAACTCCGGCAACTTTCCGGAAGCGATGCCGGCGTTGGCTAATTTCCAAGAATTTTTAAAGTTTAGCGATTGGCTGTACGCCCAGACACGGCAAACGCATGCGATTGCGCGGGCGCGATTGGCTGAGTTGTTGACCCGATATTTCCGTGACGAGCTCGGGCGCGCACTCACGTTGGCACCGGCGCGCGGAGCCGCGTCCCGGCAGGCGTTGCATCGCACTTGACCGTTAGCCGGTAAGCATTGTAGTTTGTCGCCATGGCAGAAATCACTGTTGAGAACCTCGACCGGCGCGCGCGGGAGCTTTACAACAAAGCTCTCGCTGCCTTGGAGCGCAACAATGTCGACTACGCCATTGAGATGTTCATGCAAGCTCTCGTAATCGCGCCAAATTTTACACAAGGTCGCAAGTTTCTCCGGGCGGCCCAATTAAAACGAGCTGAGACCCTCGGCGCGTTCAAAAAAATGCTCACCTCGGCTAAAGTTCAGCCAACCATTGGGAAAGCCAAAATGGCGCTTTCCAAGAATCCGACTGAATCTATGCACGTGGTCGAGCAAGCCCTCAGCGATGATCCCAAAAACGGTTCGGCTCTATTACTGTTGGCTGAGGCGTCAGAAAAAGCACAGTGCCCGGAAACCGCCGCACAAACACTTGAGACCTACACCAAACTTAACCCGCGCGACGCCAAGCCAGCCCACTGGCTTGCCCGCGTGTATGCCGTGATTAATCGTCACGACCTCGCCCGTGAAGTGTACGAACGCCTATTACAGATTAACCCGAACGATTTCGACGCGCAAAAAGGACTCAAGGACGCCACTGCTCACAGCGCGATGAATGGCGGCGGCTGGGAAGAAGCCAAGTCTTATCGCGACGTCATGGCCGACAAAGAAGAAGCAGTTGCACTCGAGCAGCAATCACGCGTTGTTCGTGCCGAAGATCACGTGGACAATCTAATCCGTGAATTACAGGCCAAGGTCAACCAAGAGCCTGACAATCCATTCCACACACGCGAGTTGGGCCGGCTCTACGCCCAAAAAAACGACTACGACACCGCACTGCGATACCTCGAAAAACTTTTCAATAGCGAAGCTGGTAACGATCCCACACTTGAAAAAGAAATCGGCGACATTAAAGCCAAGCAGATTCAAGCCGCAATCAATAAGACCAAAGGCGAGTTAGCCGCGAACCCTAACAATGCTGTATCACTCGAGCAAGAACTTGGCGCGCTTGATGTAAAGCTCAGCCAGATCCAATTGCGCGCCGCCACCCAGCTCGTGGAGAAATATCCCAACGACCTAATGTACCGGTACGATCTCGGCATTCTGCATATGAAGACCGGTGATGTTCAGAGTGCTGTCGAACAATTTCAGCGTTCTGTCGGCCAACCGCAACGTCGCATTGCCTCGCTCAACTATCTCGGCCAATGCTTCAGGCAACTCGGACTGTCGGATCTCGCCATTGACCAATTCTGCCGTGCCATCGATGAATTACCGACAATGGACGGCTTAAAAAAAGACATCACCTATAACCTCGCCGCCGCCTACGAAGATACCGGCGAGGTCGAGAAAGCTATCACCGAATACAAGAAGATTGCCGCCGTGGACTTCAGCTACAAAGATGTCCGCGATAAAATCACCCGCAAACCGACGCCGAAGTAAGTCGCGTTATTGCAGTGCTAGTTCCGTCGCACTTGTTGCCGTCCGGTCGGCAAAACCGAGCCTGTTCATCGCTTCGCCGACCAAGAATAGCGATCCAGTAATCACCACCACCTCCGCCTGCGTGCAAGCCGCTTGGTAAGCCTTTTCAATGTTTTGAAAAACCTCCACTATCGCGCATGGATTCGCTTGCCGGCACAATTGCGCCAACTCAGCGGGATCACTCGTGCGCTCGCTACCTACCCGCGTACTGGCAATCATGACAGCCAACGGCGCAAGGATCTGACACATCGCGTCGTAATTCTTGTCGCGCAACACACCGAAAACCAGCGCCAACCGTTTACCTTGAAAATGCTTATCCAACGTATCGGCTAGGCTCGCCGCCCCAGCTGCGTTATGCGCGCCGTCCAGCACCACGATTGGCTTGCGGTGCACAATTTGAAATCTTCCCGGCCAACACGTCTGCGCCAAGCCGTCCCGCATCTGTTCATCGGTAATATTTAGGCCGCTGACCCGTAGTGCTGCCTCAGCAACGGCGCAGTTGACAGCTTGATGCTGTCCTAATAGTGACGTCCTGTTATCACCATTCGTGATTACCGTTAATGACGACTTCGAAGTTGTGCATACTTGGCGAATTACGTTCAAAGCCACGCCATCAGCACCAGTCACGACCGGAATTCTGGGCTTGATAATGCCGGCCTTCTCGCCGGCAATTTTTTCCAGCGTCCCGCCGAGATATTGCATGTGGTCGAATGCGATATTGGTAATGACCGATACCAGTGGTGTTACGACATTTGTCGCATCCAAACGACCGCCAAGGCCGGTTTCCCAGACGATTACTTCAACCTTCTGTTCGCGAAAGTATTCCAATGCCAAAATCGTCATGACCTCGAAAAATGTTGCCGGCCGCGGTTGCGTGGCTTCGAAAACGGGCCTGAGTTTTTTGACTAACCGTACGACATCCGCTTCGACAATCGGTTGGCCGTTGATTTGAAAGCGCTCGCAAAGTGAAACCAGATGTGGCGATGTATAAAGTCCGGTCCGGTAGCCTGCTGTCGCCAACACTGATGAGCACATTGCAGCGACACTTCCCTTCCCATTAGTACCAGCAATGTGAATGAAGCGCAGGTTGCGCTCCGGATTGCCAAGCTTCCGGAGCAGCTCACACATTGTCTCCAAGCCGAGTTTTTGGCCGAACAACCGGATGCTGAACAAGTACTCGATGGTTTCGACGTAGTTCACACGGCGGCTTTGAACTTGCGTTTGCCGCGACCAGAAAAGTAATCGAGCATTGTGCCGATGGTCGGTTTGAGTTCCTTCCGATGGATAATCGCGTCAATCAGGCCGCGTTCACGGAGGAACTCACTGGTCTGAAAACCTTCCGGTAAATCCTGCTGCGTGGTTTCTTTGATCACGCGTGGTCCGGCAAAGCCGATCAACGCCTTTGGCTCGGCAATGATTACATCGCCTAACGACGCGTAACTCGCCATTACACCGGCTGTCGTCGGATGTGTGAGTACAGAAAAATATGGCAAACCCGCCTTCGCGTGTAGTGCGAGTGCACCGCTGGTCTTGGCCATCTGCATCAAACTGAGAATTCCCTCATACATTCGCGCCCCACCGGAAGCTGAGATAATGATACTGGGAATTTTTAATTCGGTCGCCTTCTCAATCGAGCGTGTTATTTTCTCACCAACCACCGACCCCATGCTGGCACCGAGAAAGCTGAAATCCATTACCGCCAACGACACATCATGACCGGTAATCTTGCACAGACCAATCTGAATGGCGTCTGCCATACCGGTCTGGCGTTGGTAGGTTTTTAACCGCTCCGAATACGCTGCCACGCCGGTAAACTTAAGCACATCTACGCTCATTAAATCCGCTTCGGATTCCGTCCATGTGCCTTCGTCGGCGAGCGATGTGACGCGCTCAGTGGCGGTCATGGAGAAGTGAAACTCACATTTCGGGCATACTTTCAGGTTAGCCTGCAATTCCTTGGCAAAAACCATCTCGCCACAGTCCTTGCATTTCACCCACAACCCTTCCGGGATGTCGCGTTTTTTGACGTTAGCATCAATTACTTTGGGTTTTTCGAAGACGTCCATAGTTCAGATTCCGCGGGCAACCGTTAACGCCACAACGTCGACGGCACCCTGATTGATGAGTAGATTAGCACAACTGTCTAGTGTCGCGCCAGTCGTAAACACATCATCCACCAGCACGAGTCGCAATCCCGTCACTTGCCCTCTCCCGGCGGCAAAAGCCGCACGCAAGTTAGCGCGCCGCGCAGATGCATCGAGTTTCGTTTGTGTCTGAGTTTCCTTCACTCGGCGCACGCCATTCGCGATAACCGGCTTGTCGAATTCCCTGCTGAGGCTCCGAGTTAGCAATTCGGCTTGGTTAAACTCCCGGTCGCGCTGCTTGAGCGGATGCAAGGGGACTGGCACGATGGCATCCACGGCGTTCCAATTAATATGTTCCCGACCAGCATCGATCAACCAACCTGCAAGGTGAAAACTAAAATACATTTCGCGTTTGTATTTCAACCGGTGAATACAATCGCGGACCAGTCCTTCAGCCCGGCAGGCTGCGGTGGCACGCGAAAAACGGAACTTCAAGTCTTTGCAATATCCGCATTCGATTAGATCATCAAGTTGACCGGAAAAGGGTAATGAACAGCGCCGGCAGAATGGCGGTTTGATTCTCTTTGCTAGCGCAAGACAACTTGGGCAGATGACACCGCGTTCATGTTCCAGCAACGGAATAGTGCAGAACTGGCAGTTGCGCGGATAAATCAGGCTAACGATTCGACTTAGCCATTGGACGCTGCCGTTCATTTTGCCGGTTCCCGGCAGATCCGCGAAACCACCCAAAACAGCAGCAACATCACCGGCCATGTAATCACATTCTCGATGATTGCGCCCGCGCCAAGCCAACGGGCAACTGAGCCACTCCCAGCAGCCGTCAACAGCGCGTACGTCTTCAACATGAACACCCAGCCGGCGTGCAGTCCAATCGATAGATACAACGCGCCCGTCTTCGCAAGTGCCCAGCCAAGGATGCACCCGGCTAGAAACAATGTGACAAAACCCACCGCCACGCCCGGCGTCGCCAGCGAGCCTGTCAACACCACCCGCAGACACTCCCAGCCGGTGTACCACCGCACATCCGCAACCGCGATGTCGAAACTGGTCGGCTTCAGAAAATGCAACGCTGAATACACCGCGCTCGCAACCGGCAGCGCCACCGGAAGCGATATCGAGCGCCGGAGCGCGCCCAACAGTCCCCCCCGGAAAAATGTCTCTTCGAGCAACGCCACAACCACTGCGGTCACTAGGAAACCGAGTAGCTTACAGCTGACCTCACTAGTTGGCCGACTGAGGTCGAGCACGCGCGCGCCGAGCGCGAGTGAAATACTGCCAGCCACCAATAACGATGCTAGTCCGAGCGCAATCCCCAGCCACACCTGACGACCCCAGCGCGGCGCACGCACAAAACCGATCTCGCTCCAGGAGCGGAATCCGAGCGCCCGGAGCAGCGGCCAGAGACCGACAAATGCGACAAGCAGAACGGCGCGGTTTAGGACCCGACGAAATGGTTGACTGAGCAGCCACTGCGAGTGGGTGATTTCACCGACGATCTGCACAAGCCAGAACAACACCGGCGCAAACAAAGCGCCGAATACAATCACGGCGACGGCGTAGAGCAGGATGGCGCGCGCGGATCGGCCACCTGCGCCAAGGCCGACCATGAAGACCATCTCGATCACTCCGGAAACAACCGCCGCAACTATTAAACCTAGAATACCACCGATCTTCTGCCAGATGAAGTACGCTACAAGGAGCACAAGAACGTGAGCGGTTTTCTGCATATGTTGTCTCCCTTTATCCGTAGTTGGTCTGACTCAGGTTAGACAGTTGATCGGTAAGGCAACTTTCGAAAAAGATTAATCGGCCCGTGTTTTGCCGTACATTTCGGCAACGGTCATCGGTTTACGGCGCTGGATGTCGTTGTCAGCCTGTTCAGACGTCGAACCCGGTAAAATTAATTCGCTATACCGAATTGAATAGAACGGCAGCCAATACACCTTTGTATCCGGCTCGACGGGGCGTTCGACCGGTAGGGATGTTTCCAAGTCGGTGATTTCCTGAAACCGGCGACCACTGACACGCAGGCCAAGTTCGTCAACATCGGTGACAATTCCGCGGATGACTTCGCGTGGCGTTTGAATGTGAAACCGGCGTAAAACAATTTTAATGCGTTGGCCTTGAAGTGTTGATTGCTTGGGCATGATCAGTTTCCTTTGAAATTGGTTGTTTCCTAAAGCGCAATAAGTTGAGCGACAATAACTATCTTCATATGAGCAACCTTAAAATCTTACCATATCTTTGGGCTGGATTGTCCCCAAGTCAAGCATCGTCTCGTGTCCGCTGACACCAGCCACCTGCTACGGCATTCCTGGACACATACCTAGTGATGTGACTCCCATTCCGCTTCTGCCGCGGTGAAGTATTGGACGCGTACTTTTTTATATTCCTTTGTTGAAAACAAGATGCCGTGCTCAGTGATATTGGTTTCTTGTGCAATCTTGTCCACGATATCATGGCACTCTTCGCGACTGCGTGCGTGTATCATAGTGAAAATATTGTACGGCCAATCTGGATACGTCGGCCGACGGTAGCAATGCGTCACCGCCCGGTACGCCGCCATTTGCTTGCCGACGCGCAAGACATCGGCCTCCGGCACGGCCCAGATGCCCATACCGTTTGCGCTAAAACCAAGTTCCCGATGCCGGAGCACGGCACTAAAGCGTCGCAACCGGCCAGTCGCGACCATGTCGGCGGTGAGTTGTTGCAAGTCTTCCAGGCTGATACCGAGATTGATAGCAATCGCCACGAACGGTTCCGACTCAACGGGTAAATCCTGTTGCATGGCGTGGACATACCGGATTTCCAAGTCGCTCAATGCTGTTGCGACTTGCCGTCGCGCGTGGTCATATTGGACTATACTCTTGTCGCCAGCCTTGCCGGTACCGGTCACGTCGAGTTCGACGCCGATCTTGAATAGATGTAGCGTCGGCAACGGCCGGGTACTGAGCGCGCCGGTTTGCCGGTGCAAAATCGCAATTGTGCCGGCCAAACCCAGCCGGGAAGTTGGGGCGACGGCCAGTGTGTACCAGAGATTGAAAACATGGTCGCGCCGGTAATTGTGCGAGACGCCGGGGTGGGCGCTAATAATGTTCGCGACTTCGTCTTCGCGGTGCGAGTCGCACTGACAGGCCACAAGCGAAGATTCGTAGCCCAGTGATTGGGTGTCGAAAATGGCGCTGATTTGCCGGATGGCACGTCCGGTTTTGAGCGCGCTGATACGCTGCATGATTTCCGCCTCACTGCAGCCGAGTTTCACACCGAGCGCGGCCCATGGGCGCGCGACAACCGTGACTTCGGTTTGAATCAAGTTCAGCAATTGCTTGTCGAGTTCGTCCATCGTCGGGAAAGATAGCGCAAAGCGGTCTTTACAGCAACTGACCGGCACGCTAGGTTTACCGCATGAGTGAATTTGTGAAAGTGGCGATGGTGGCGGACGTAAAGCTTGGTGAAGGCAAAATTGCGACCGTTGGCGAGCGGGAATTGGCGCTATTCAATGTTGATGGCCAATTTCATTGCATCGACAATCGCTGTCCACACCGGGACGGCTCGCTTGGCGAAGGCGTGCTCACCGGCAATGTCGTCACCTGCCCGTTGCAC